>CADBPN010000109.1 GCA_902796585.1 uncultured bacterium | reverse complement strand
TGCGGAGTGTTTTTGCTTTATAGTGCGATTAGCACAAAAAGCAAAACACGCAGACACGTTTAACGCGAATAGGTCAAGACAAGAAACTGAGTGACAAAACCGTAAGGTTTAAAAACGAAGCTTTCTGAGCGTGGAAAAAATCCAAGACAGTGTACGTTGTTGAGCGCTTTCGAAACTTACGTACACAGATGGGTTTCGGTCAAAAATATCAAATTTTTTAGTTGACTTCATTTTCTTTTTCTCTTTGATTGCGAAGCAAAGAGAAAAAGAAAACAAACCAAAAGAAAAAGAGAAACATGCGATTAAAAAAATAACCACTATGCCCTAACGGGCATTTTGGTTCAACGACCGGTTCGGCAGAAGTCGAACTTTTACGCTTACTAAACACTTTATGTATTTTTATATTTGTTTTCTTTTTGCTCCCACTTGCCGTTAACGTTCGCGGTACAAGATTTGTATGTTTAATAAAACGAGTTCCTCGCCGGAATCGTCAGGGGGATAAGTTCACATTTAACTTGAATATTGTTTTATTTTACCCCCGTTAGATTCCGTAAGAGAGCAGGCTTTGCCTGCAACAGCCATTCAATTTTCAGCCGTAAGGCTGATGCGGTTATTTTTTGAACCGGTGCTTCCTTTCTTCTTTTGGTTCGTTTTTTTCTTTCCTTTACGTCCGAATTAAAGGAAAGAAGAAAATAATTCTAAAACAGCAGAAGTTTTATTTGACAATGTTATAAGTACAATAGAAGAAAATCCTGAAGATTTCTATAATGCAGATGGAACTTTAAACATAGATAAAGTTATTGAAGAAATTGTTAAACAAATAAAAGCAAATCAAAATTTATTTTTGCCTCCTGCATTACAACAAAGCAATGCTTCTGTTAATGAATTATACAAAATATTTGAAGGTCAATATAATGAAAATAATACTGAAACGACAAGAACTGCAGCTATAAATTTCTTGACAGCATTATCAGGAAAGGGCGAAGAATATCAAAATTTAATAAAAGAAAAAGTTTTAACACCACAAGGCATATCAAATATAGCTGATGCATTTGATCCTGATAGTTGGTTCCTGGCTTCTGATATAAAAGAAGTTATTGACAGCATAAAAGTTGAAGCAGAAAAAATTGAAAAATCTAACAACTTCACAGTAAATGAAGCTGCTACTTGGAAAGCTTTAAACGATAAATCAACACCCGCAGGAAGCGGAAACTTTACCATTAACGCTAACGAAAGCATTAATGATATAAATATTTATCCTCAGTTTAATGATGGTTTTATTGTAGACACTGGCAAACATTCAATTACATTTGACTCTTCACAACCAGATTTAATAAGTGTTGCAAGTAATGGCGATCTTGTAATCAACGGTTCTAGAGAAGTTCAAAACATGGGTGTTACAATTGATATAAAAGTTGATGGAAAAGTGGTAAGCTCTAAAACAATAATGCTAACTGTAAATAAAGCACTAACAGCAGAATCGGCTGTTAAAAAGTCCGGTATTCTTTCCGGTTTTGATGACGGATGTACCCGAGTTTTTGGAGCAACAACCGTTAGCGAAAGATCCAGAGCTCAGGGACAAAGTCTAAATAAACTTTACCAAGAAAATGCAATTATTGAATTATATAATGAAAATAACAGCGGTGATGTCGGCAGTGACTATGAAGATTGCATAAAACCAAGATTTGAAAAACTTGTTACCGGTATATATAATGCATTAAAATCTTCAGTAAGTAATACTACATTACTTAAGCGAGCTGCAGATTATGTTTATGAAGATTGGCTCAGCACAATTGGTCACAGTAGTGGCAGACTAGAAGATTATAGTTCACTACTTGAGACTGATGAGAACTACGAAGGTGATGACCACATGCGTTATCTTACCAGAAAAATGCAAGGTGATAATGACCTTTGCCAAAAAGGTATAGTAACCGCACAAGATATAGATGGAAAAGATCATTGGTAGTAGCAGTAAGCGTAAAAGCCTTAGTTGATGCAATAATTGCTAAATACATTGAGTTAGGTGGAACATAAACATTACATAATAATAAAAAGAGTTCAATTGCAGATTTGTAATTGAACTCTTTTTACTTTATTATTCTCTACACTTCTTTAAAAACAAGTGTACAGTTGTGACCGCCAAAACCGAATGAGTTTGAAAGTGCTGCGTGAACTTTCTTTTCTCTAGCTTTATGCGGTACATAATCCAAGTTTGCTACATGCTCATCTTGATTATCAAGGTTTATAGTAGGAGGAACAACCCCGTCTGTTATTGTTTTAATACAAACAATAGCTTCAATCGCACCGGTTGCTCCCAGCATGTGACCATGCATACTCTTTGTTGAACTTACCAAAAGGTTCGGGTTCTTTTCTTTGTCTCCAAAAATTTCTGCTATCGCCTGTGACTCAGCGATATCTCCTAAACCTGTACTTGTTCCATGCGGATTTATATAATCAATTTGTTCCGGTTTTAAATCGGCATCTTTTAACGCTAACTTCATAGACATCAAAGCACCTTTTCCTTCAGGATCCGGAGCTACGATATCATGAGCATCAGCAGTTTGACCGTATCCGACAATTTCTGCATAAATTTTTGCTCCGCGCGCTTTTGCATGCTCATACTCTTCAAGAATAATAACTGCAGCACCTTCACCCATTACAAAACCGTCTCTGTCCTTGTCATAAGGTCTTGATGCCTTTTGAGGTTCGTCGTTTCTTTTTGATAAAGCTCTGCAAGATGTGAAAGCACCAACACCAAGAGTTGTTATCGTAGCTTCGCAACCTCCTGCTACCATTACATCAGCATCGCCATATTGTATGCTTCTGAATGCATCGCCTATTGAATGAGTTCCTGTTGCACAAGCTGAAACAACCGCCTTATTAATACCTTTATATCCATGCTTCATAGATATTCTTCCTGATGCCATATCTACAATTAACATTGGAACTGTAAACGGAGAAGCTTTTATTGGTCCTCTTTCTATCATTGCAATATGGTTTTT
>CADBPN010000108.1 GCA_902796585.1 uncultured bacterium | reverse complement strand
TCGAAAAGATTATGGAAATTACCCTCTCCAAGAATTTCTAAAATTCTGACGAATTTTGAAATTCTGTCCTCCCCCGAGGGAGATTGGTTTTGAATTCTCCGCTTTAACCGGTTTTGTTGGGTTGCACCCAACCTACAGCTCTCATTTATATGATATAAATTGGTGTAATTTTGAGGATAAATACAAAATTTCAGAGTTAGATTTAGAATGATTAATAAAGTTTTTGTCGGGTTAAAACCCGACCTATAATTAAAATTTCTCAATATAAGTGTTCTTTCTTCTCAAACCTACTGTTCTTTAAAAGCTTTCAATTAACGGAGGTTTGTATTAAAATATTTTCATGAAAAAAGTTGTTATTTGCGGATTAGGTGCGGTCGGTCTTACTTATGCTGTAAAGTTTTATTCATCAAAAGCTGCAGAACTCAAAATTCTGGCAGACGAAGTGAGAATTAAAAAATTTAAAACCCAAAAGCCGGTTTTTAACGGTGAAGAATATAATTTTGACTACATTTCGCCTCAAGATAAGTATGAAGCGGATTTGATTATCATTGCAACGAAGATTCAAGGTTTAAATAAGGCTATTTCATACATAAATAATTGTGTTCAGCCTCAAACAAAAATTTTGTCACTAATAAACGGTATTTCATCAGAAGATATAATTAAAAAAGCGTATCCGAATAATAAGGTTATTAAATCGTATTTTATCGGTCACAGTGCAGTGCGGGATGGAAACAGAGTCACGCAAGACGGTGTCGGCAAAATTGTCATGGGAGAAGATAAAGAGTTAGAAGAATTTTTATCCGCTTGCGAAATTTGTTACGAGATTCCCGAAGATATAGAATACTCAATGTGGCTTAAATATACATTTAACCTATTTTCTAACCAAACTTCCGCAATATTAAAAATGAGTTTTGGCGAAATGAGAAAAAATACTGAATTTATTAATTTTGCCAAAAAAATAATACAAGAAGTTAAACTTATTGCAGAAAAATCGGGTGTTAAAAACCTTCAGAATCTGGAGCAAGATGGGTTAAAATCGCTGGAACTTATGTGTGAAGACGGTAAAACATCCATGCTGCAGGATATTTTAGCCAAGAAAGAAACCGAAGTCGATATGTTCGGCGGTGAAATAATACGATTGGGGAAATTATACGGAATCCCCACCCCGTATAATCAAGTTTTGTATGACTTAATAAAAATAGAGGAGAAGCACAATGAACTTAGCATTCATTCCTGTTAGAGGCGGAAGTAAATCCATTCCTCTCAAAAATATTAAAATATTAAACGGAAAACCTCTTGTATATTGGACTGCAAAAGCAGCCAATGAAGCAGAATGTATTGACAAAGTTATCATTGCAACAGATAGTTCCGAAATCAAAGAAACCGTACTCGGTTTTGAATTCACCAAATTGGAAGTTTATGACAGAAACCCTGAAAATGCGGAAGATACATCTTCAACAGAAAGTGTAATGCTGGAATACATAAACCAATCAACACTAAGCGATAATGATTTATTTTTCTTGATTCAGGCAACTTCCCCGATGTTAACTTCCGAACATATTGATAACATGTATAAATCGTTTATTGAATCAAATTCAGATTCAATGTTCAGCGGAGTCAGAGAAAAACAATTTCATTGGATAGAAGAAGGTGAAGTCGTGAAACCGATAAACTACGATTACCGTAATCGCCCGAGAAGACAGGAATTTCAAGGAATAATAGCGGAAAACGGAGCTTGTTACATTAATTCCGTATTAAATATAAAAAAAGACAAATGCCGTCTTTCCGGCAAAATTAAGGCATTTGAACTTCCTTCATATACATCTTATGAAATAGATGAAGAAGCAGACTGGATTATTGTTGAAAAATTAATGCAAAGTCACAGAGTTATAAAATATTTTTAGTATACAATATTGTCATGGTTAATCAGTTTTCAAGAACAGAACTACTTATAGGAAAAGACGGGTTAGAAAAATTATCAAACTCCAGAGTTGCGGTATTCGGTATTGGCGGTGTCGGAGGATATGTGGTTGAAGCACTTGCAAGAAGCGGAGTGGGCGCAATCGATTTAATAGATAACGATAAAGTGGCACTTACAAATCTTAACAGACAAATCATTGCAACACATAAGACTATCGGACAAAATAAAGTTGATGCGGCGGAAGAAAGAATTTTAGATATTAACCCAAATGTTAAAGTAAGAAAATATAACTTATTTTTTACTCCTGAAACCGCCGAGATGATAGATTTTTTACAATATGATTATGTCGTAGATGCTATTGATACCGTTGTCGGCAAACTGGAAATCATAGAAAGATGCAAAAAAGCAAATATTCCGGTCATTTCATCTATGGGAGCAGGAAATAAAATGCATCCGGAGCTTTTTGAAATCTCGGATATTTCCAAAACTTCCGTTTGTCCGCTTGCAAAAGTTATACGTCAAGAATTGAAAAAACGCCGGATAAATAAGGTTAAGGTTGTATATTCAAAAGAACTTCCGATTAAGCCAAAATCCAAAACCGATGAAATTTCCGCCAAAAAATTTATTCCGGGGAGTAATGCGTTTGTCCCGTCTGCGGTCGGTTTGATTATTGCAGGCGAAGTGGTAAGAGATTTGATTTCGCAAAATTGAGTCAGCGGAAAAATTTGTAATTATGGTTTTTTTGCACGCTAAATTAATTTGCAAAGAAGTTCAATTTTTCTTCAAAGCAAGAATTTGATGTAGAACAGTCTTTTTTAAGAAATCTTGAAAATTTTCCGCCGTCTCTGAACAAAACTACATAAGGCAAATTCGGGTAAATAAAAAACTTTTTGTTGTATTCTTTTGTATCCGGAGAAGCAATATTAAGAAGTACAAAATTGTATTTATCTGAATGCTTTTGCTCCATTTGAGTAAATGTTTTTTGCATTTCCTGAACATTATCCGCCCAATCTGCATATATTAATATTGCAACCGGCTTTTTACCGTTTACAGCGTCAGCGTATGACATAGCGCCGGATTTGTTAACAGAAAACAAAATTGCAGTAAATAAGAATAATAAAACTAATATCTTTTTCATTTCACATACTCCAATAAATACAGACTCACTCATATTATAGAATAAGTCTGTATTTTAGTAAAGTTTTTGATTTTTCTAAATTATTCTGCAGATGATAAAACATCCATTTCTTCAGCAGATGCGTAAGCAGAGTGACAACCGCAGTCACAATATATAACTTCTCCGGTTGTACCGCTTGAAAGGTCGGATGCTAAGTATAAACCTGCTCTTCCTACATCTTCCAAAGCAACATTTCTTTTCATCGGAGCTCTCATAACCGCTGCCTTAAGCATTTTTGAGAATCCGCTTATACCCATTGAAGCAAGGGTTTTAACAGGGCCTGATGATAAGCAGTTAACTCTGATACCTTTTTGACCGAGGTCTACTGCCAAGAATCTCATTGTTGATTCTAATGCAGCTTTTGCAACACCCATTACATTGTAACTTGGAACTGAAAGGATTGAACCCAAGTACGTAAGAGCAAGTATTGAACCGCCTTCATTCATAATAGGTTCTGCGTATTTTGAAACAGTAACAAGTGAGTATGCACTTACACCCATTGCAATATCCCAAGCTTCTTTTGTAGTGTCAATAAATCTGCCCATTAAAGCTTCTTTTGGAGCAAACGCTACAGCGTGAACAACAAAGTCAATTTTTCCGTAAACTTTTTCTACTTCATCAAAAACGGCCTTTACTTCGTCTTCTTTTGTAACATCACAGCTTAAAATTAATTTAGCATTCATTGATTCGGCAATTGGTCTTACACGTTTTTCCATAGCTTCTCCCGCATAAGAAAAAGCGATTTCGGCACCTGCTTCATGAAGTTGTTTCGCAATACCGTATGCAATACCATGTGTATTTGATACGCCAAAAATTATACCTTTTTTGCCTTTCATTAAATCCATAATTAGAACTCCTTCCTATATGATTACATTCCCTTCTTATGTGTTCAGATTATCAAAAACAAAGGTATTTGTAAATAAGTCGTTATTTTTATATTTTTTGAGATTAATCAATATCAATCGGGCTTCTTTGAATTTGTGTAATTGCTTCTCTTGCCGTAAATACAATATCTTCCGGAACATTAGATATTGTGCATAACTGTCTTAATACATCTATAACACGTTTAAACGACCTTACGATATCTCCTTCTCCCATTTCTACCTGATCAACAATATCATCCCACTCGGAACCGTTTACCCACATTTCAATAAGCGGAGAATAGAACCCGTTGATGTACATTGGGTCTTCAACATCGTAATTTTTTTGTTTCTTGTCAACTTCTCTTTTTATATCTTTGATTTTATTTAATGTTTTTCTGACTTTCGGCGAGAACGGCAAATATGAGAATAAATCGGCTCTCATATCTTCAGTTGTTATTGCACAAACAACGGAAGCCAATTCTGCCGGAGTCAATCCTTCGAGAACCCCCGAGAAAATAACCCTTGCCAGGAACAGTTCATTTTCGGAACGCAATTGAGAAATTGTTATACCTTGCTCATTCGGATAATCGTCTTTTAAGTATCCGAATTCCGTTAACACAGCTCTGTGAGACAAAAATTTATTCCAAAAAATATCTTTTTGTTTTTCAATTTCTTTTTCCAGATTTCTTTGTTTTGCTTCATATCTTGCAAGAACTTCTACGCTTTTCATGTGTTTTTTATAAAGCTTACAAGTATCACACTCAAAGGAATGCATTTTTTCCAGCATAATCTTATTCTGTCTTCCGAATTCCTGAGCTTCTTCCGTCAGCGGTCTGTTCTTCTTCTTTTCCTGTTTTTGAATAGTTTTAAAGACGCGCCTGTTTTGAACGTAAATCTCTCTGACTTTATTATATTCGGCTAAATCTTGGTTTGTTCTTTTTGCATAACAAACAAAAGAGTTACATTCGTCGATTTTTTCCTGATTTTCTTCCTTAACCTTTAAAAGCGGTTCTATTCGAGAATTAGAGGAGAAATATCCAAAACTTTTAAGCACAAGTTCTTTTGCTTCATCGAGCGTAAATCTTTGAAGAAGGTTAAGAACCATGGAATAACTCGGTGAAAATTTGCTCTCCAGCGGATTTGCCTCACTTAATACAAGCTCTGCAACTTCCTCAGGAGTTTGGAATGCCGTTCCCACAATAGTTACATACCCGATTTCATCCATTCCTCTTCTGCCTGCACGTCCTGACATTTGAAGAAATTCACTCGGTGTAAGAGTTCTGTGACCGGTATCTGTTCTTTTGCTTATGGAGCTGATTATAGTTGAACGAGCCGGCATATTTATTCCGGCAGCGAGTGTTTCGGTTGCAAATACAACTTTTATAAGTCCTTTTTGGAAAAGTTTTTCAACAAGAACTTTCCAGCCCGGAAGCAGTCCTGCGTGGTGAGAGGCAACACCTTGAAGCAAATATTCTATATGTTTATTTTTGTACAAATAATAGTTTTCAGCTATATAATCGTCTACAATTTGTCTGATTTCAGCCTGTTCTTTCGGAGTTACGAGACATAATTCCGCACATTTTTCCATTTGTTCATCGCATTTTTTACGAGAAAACGTAAAATAAATTGCCGGCAGCATATCTTTTTCATGCAAAACCCTTATAACATCTTTTGCGGTATTACGTTTTTGTACCGGTTTACCACGCTTAAACTGCTTCTTTTCAGGTTTAATTTTTTTATTTAATGCACCGCTTGGGGTTAAAAGCGGTAATATAGTATTCGGCTGAGAAGAATCAAAATAGAAAAATTTCAACGGTACCGGACGAAAATCCGTATTAACAAGTTCTGTTTTAGAGTGAACGGTATTTATCCATTCGGTTAGTTTATCGGCATTTGCAACTGTTGCGGATAACGCAATAATCTGAACATTTGTCGGACAGTATATAATGCTTTCTTCCCAAACAGTTCCTCTTTGTTCGTCATTCATATAGTGAACTTCGTCCAATATCACGTATTTAACGTCTTTCATGTTATCGGAAACCGTACCGAAATTAGTCCCGTATAACATATTTCTGAATACTTCCGTTGTCATAACAACAATTTGAGCATCTCGTCTTACCGAAGTGTCTCCTGTCAAAAGACCTACATTGTCAGAACCGTATTGTTCGCTAAAATCGCTGTATTTTTGATTGGATAAAGCTTTTAAAGGGGTTGTATAAAAGACTCTTTTCCCTTCTTTTAACGCACAATGGATTGCGTGCTGCGCTATAACAGTCTTTCCTGCTCCCGTCGGGGCGCAAACCACGACACTCTTTCCTTCTGTAATATAATCACACGCTTCTTTTTGGAAATCATCCAGCTCAAACGGGAATTCGTACATATAAAACCTCTTTCTTTTGGTATTATATCATAAGATTTATGAATCTTTATAAAAATAATTCTTTATCCTTTAAGCCAAAGTTCTCTTATGAAATAATCTTCAAAGGTTTTTTTGTCTGCTTCCGAAGAATTAGGGTCATTTATCATAATTGAAAATACATATTTTTTTCCGCTTTTGGAGATTAAAAATCCTGAAATACCGCTAATATCAGATAATGTACCTGTTTTTGCTTTCAGATAATCTTTAAGCGGAATCATTCTGTTTGATAAAGTTCCCTCTCCTGGTGACGGCAGATTTTGTAATGTTTTATTTGAGTGATTTTTTATTAGATATTCCGTTATGAAATCCGCATATAATAAATTGTTTTTAGACACACCGCTTGCATCTACAATTCTGATTCCGGAAGTATTCAACCCCAGTTTTTGACAGTATGTGTTAAATAATTTTGTTCCGTCAACGTCTGTGCCTGTATGATTGTAAGCTTTTGCGGAAGCTATCTTCATTACTGTTTCCGAAGCCATATTATTGCTGTTTTTTAAAATGTCTTGAATAGCTTCCGAAATCGGATGAACAATTCGGGTTAATTCTTTATCGGTAGATTTGGTTTTATCAATATAATAAGGATTTTTAAGATAAATATTTCTGTCTTCCAAGCCTTGTCTTAATTTAAAATCAAAATATCGTTTAAGATTATTAAGCGGTATATAATAAGTTACCGGAGTATTTACAGTTCCGCAGAGAGTCAAAGCATTTGCCGAAACCGAATTATCTCTTGATATCTTAATATCGGACTCTTCTCCTGCAGTCACATTATTTAAGAATGTCAGAGGATATTTAGAGGGATTTATCACTATGGTTTTTTCTCCGCTGTTGTCCTTCATTATTGTTATTTTAATTATATTGTCGTCTAAATTATACGAATTGAATCTCGGCATGTGTATATTCAAATCATCATCCCATTGCCAGCCTTCGCCCCAGTCTTTTTTCTCAATGATAGTATCATCTATAAATACTGTATTAACATTATCATCATCTATCTTGCTTATAAGTGTTTTTAAATCGGAAAAACTAAAATAAGGATCTGCACCGAGTTTTATTAAATATTTACCGTTTCCTCTGGAAAAAATTTCTGTTGAAAATTCATAATTTTCACCCAATGTATCTATTGCTGCGGGAAGTGTAAGCATTTTTTGCACCGAAGCCGGAGGAATTAAGTTTTTTTCGTTTAGTGCATACACGCTTTTACCCGTATTCAAATCTTTTATTGAAATTGATACAGCGTGTTTAGATATGTTTGAATCCGTAATTACTTCGCTCAAGTCGGATTTAATACCTTTGGCACAAACTGACAAAGAAAAAATAAATAATACAAATAATACAGATAATATTTTTTTCATAAATAAATTCCTCATTTGCTAATAATATAACAAATTAACGAACCGGTAAATATGTGAAAAAATTACAGTCGGTTTGAAAAAAAAGAACAGAGATTTTGAGAATTTCTAATATAAAAACATCACTTTATCTTGTTATTGTTGGGTTTCACCCAACCTACTCCTTTGTTATTCTTAATTATATCAAATATCAACAGCAAAAACAATCTTAAGGTTCCCTCATCCTTCGGAAGAGGGGTAAATGTGCTAATAGTAGGTTGGGTTAAACCCAACAAAAGCTAATCGCCGTATCCGAACAAAGCCTTTAATCTCTGCCAGAAAGAAAGTTTTTCCGTATTATCGTCAAGCTCACGATTTTTTCTGCGGTTGGATTTACCCTTGCCTTTTTCCCAGTTTTCATTTTCCGCATGGTTTTTCACAGCTTGTTTAAGATCTTTTATTGTAATTTTTGAACCCGGCGTCCTGTTTTTGGATTCGGATATAATCCTTGCTTCATCTAAAATATATTGCATATCTCTGAATGAAGCGTGATGGTTTTTATTAGTAATATACTTACAGAGTCGTTTTAATTCGCTGTTATTTTTGTCTGTTAATTTAGAATCCACAAGCTCTGACGGAATTGTTTTATAATGTTCCGTAATTGCAATTCTCAATTGTTCTTCGTTAGGAAGAGGAACGTGGTATTTTTTCGGAAATCTGTTCATAATTGCATCATCTAACAATTTTGTAATTGCTTCGTCTTTTGAAGCTTTGTTTGTAGCTGCAATAACTTGAATATTTTCAACATCTGTTAATTTTGTAAGAGTTGTCTTAAATGCATTTTGGAAACTTTCCGCAAGAGCTTTATTTGTTTGACTTTCGTCTTTTCTTGCGATTGAATCAAACTCGTCTAAGAATACAACGTATCTTTTATCCGGATTTGCTTTTGCTTCCTTAATAGTATTTTCTACAAAGTTAATAATATTATTTTCTGTTTCGCCGACGTATTTATCTTTAAACTTCAACACATCCATCATAATAAGTTTTGAACCGGGAAATTTTTCCTGCAAGTATTTTGTATATGCGTATACATAAGCATTTTTACCGCCTCCGGGTTCTCCGTACAACATAATGCCGTTACCGCCATTTGCACCTTTTTTCTTTAACCATTCTGCTCTGTCAATAGAAGTTTTCATATCTTCTACAACTTTTTTCATTTCCTTGCTTAAAGTCAGCTGTTCAAAAGATTTTTCATTTGTTACATCAAAGAAATTTAAACCTGCTTTTTTGCTTTCACCGGTTTGTTTTTTTAACTCATTTGTAAGCAATTTTGCTTTTATTCTGAGAGTCGGCACTTGAACTAACGCTCCCAAAGCCAAGCTTCCCGCAATTGCACAAGATGCAATTACACCTGCCTTATTCCATCTGTCACGTGATTTTTGGGATTTTCTTTCCTGCTGCATTTGATACATAAACATATCTTGTTCTGCAGGTTCGTAATTATTGTAATTATCTGATGCTCTGAAATTTGTTTTTTGTCTTACGGGA
This sequence comes from uncultured bacterium, assembly GCA_902796585.1. Lineage (GTDB taxonomy): Bacteria > Cyanobacteriota > Vampirovibrionia > Gastranaerophilales > Gastranaerophilaceae > CAG-196. The sequence continues at coordinate 35,709 of CADBPN010000108.1, read as the reverse complement.
AGTGGATTTACACTTCTAAAATTCACTAAATTACTGCTTACTGAGTTTACCATTTTATTTTTCCTTTATTTACTTTTTTTCATAGAATCGATAAATGCTTGCATTTCTGCATCTGTTGCATTTAAGTTGCTCTTGTTTACTTTAATCGCATTTATAATTTCTTCAAACGTTACATTCTTTCCGATTTCTGTACTTTCTGCCGCTGTTCCTAAAATATCGGTCAATTTTCTGAATGATGTTGCATGTTTTTTGTCCGACAAGAATTCTGCTATCTTATCCCACCTTTGGTCGTTTTTGTTCTTCAATGCTTCGTCAATCATTCCTCTTTCAGGATTGTTGTAGAACTTGCCGACACTTTCAAGAATTTGTTTCTTAGTTGGCAAATCAACAAGAACTTTTTGAGAGAATCTGTCTAACATTGCTGTATCAAGGGCTTTATTTTCTAAAGCGCCCAATTCAGGATTTATTTTTAAGTTTGTTGCTCCGATTACGATAATATTTTCTTCATTTGTTAATTTATTAAAACCTTTTTTGAAAGCATTCAACATGTCATTTGACATTTTTGCATTTGCACCGTTATCTTTCATCATGACAGAATCAATTTCATCAATGAATACAAAAAGTTTTTCATCTCTGTGTTTTTGTGCATATTTTACTGCTGCTTCCATTGTTCCCAATGCATTCTTTTCGGATTCACCATGCCACATTGAATTCATTTTGGAAATATCCATTTCTATAAATTTTGCATTCGGAAATTCTTTTGCGATACCGTAAGCAAAAGTATTTTTACCTGTTCCGGGAGGTCCGTAGAAAAGAATTGAACTTCCTTTCTTACCGCCTTTTTTAATCATTTCATCATAATGCTTAATTCTTGTTGAAATACGATTTGCAGCTTCTGTTTGTGTGTCAGGCATTGCCATATCTTTTAAAGATTTTTCTTTTACTATATCCTTAAAATCAAGTTTAAACTTTTTGAAAATTCCTTCATGGTGTAAATAAAATCCTAACATTGCTAAACTTGAAAGAGCCATTGTACCAAAAACAGCATTTGTAAATATTTGCTGTCTTTTAGCTTTTTTCTTTGCTTCTTCCTGTTCTTTTATAAATCTGTCATAAGAATCTTGATTCTCAACTACGTTAGAACGTCTGAAATTAACTGCTTTGACATTATTCTTTTCACTTACGGATACAGGGTAATTTGTAACTGCACTGATTTCATTCATACACAATTTTCCTTTACACACATATTCTTCATGTATATAAAAACAAAACGCCTCCAAAAATTGCCTTTTATGTAAAGATTTGTAACAAAATTCTTAAAAATATTAAAGTTTTCGCAAATTTTGCCGATATACATGTAAAAAGGGACAAATAAAGGAAAGCTATCATGTGTCTAGCAGCAGCACAAGTACATTTGTTATTTTTGACATCTCGTAAAGCAGATTGCGAGGTGGATATCGCTATTTTGGCTGCCAGAAAGATGGCTAATACGAGAGAAGCAAAAGATTTAGCGAGAGAAAAACAAAGCCGTATGCAGCAGAAAAAGCTTGCATATTACAGCAACGGCGACTATCATAAACTGAACTATGCGTATTTGATGGGTAATAAAATGACTCCGTACAGCTGTATTGATAATACTGTTACCCCGCAAGCAAGAAAAGATGATAACTCTGTTGTACTTACTGATTACAACGGAAGAGTTGTCTTGAGCAAAGAGTATGGTGATGCTATTATAGAAGTTCTTGGCGGTACGGCAAATAATATTTTAGACAGAGGCGGTTCTTTCTCAAAAGATAAAATTCCCGAAATTTTGGCAAAACTTGTTCCGGGATATACAGCAGAGCAGTTCAAAGAAGTAATCGAAGGCGGAAGTATCTCTACAGGTTTTAGTTCTCATAATGTAAATTCTTTAACAGGAGAAAATACAGGAACTACCGGAAATATAGACACAACTGATTATACAACACAAGCTATAGAACGAATCGTCGATTTCTATTATCCTATTTTCCAAGCAGCAGCGGCAAACGGCTGGACAAGTGAATATAATGACGCAATCAATGAAAATGAAGATTATTTAGGCGATGCAATAAACAGCGGAATTTTCCAATTAGCTCAGGTTGATGATTATGGTAACTATGATGCCGATACATCATTAACATATTTCTTAACTAACGGATTCCTTGAAGCAAGATACGATTCTGAGGTTATGAAACAAATTGAAGCTTGGTATGAAGCAGAAAAAGCTGAAGTTTCAGAAAAAGAAGATGCGCTCGATGTTCAAATGGCAGACTTATCCACTGAACTTGAAGCAATCAATACAGAAATAGAATCCGTTAAATCTTTCATAAATGATGCTATTGAATCAGTATTCGATTGGGGCGGTTAGATAAATAAAAGCTAATATTTATTTTTATATTTCATTTTTTGTTGAATGACTTTTTTCATATCGTTTTTTTGTAAAGTAATTTGTCATTCCTGCAACAAAGAATCCCATTACACCGATTGAAAAAATGTATGGCAAACCGGACAATGTAACTTTTTGCTTAACAAGAGATTTGTATTCTTCTTCAATTTTAGTACCGTTTTTTGCGGAAAGTTTTTGTGCAATATCACCTAACTCATCAAATTTTGGTACATTTCCGTTTTTTCCTATCAAATCTTTACATTTGCCCATTTTTTGTAGTATCTTTTTGAAACCTTTTTCCACAAATTCGCTTCCTGTTATTACATAAAGCGCAACTAAAGGAAATCTTGTAGCTGTTTCTTTTAAATTTTCTTTTCCTCTGTCTGATGAAGCCCCAAAATAACCGGCACCTCCAACCAATACGCAAGTTGTAAGCTGTCCTTTGCTTAATACAAGCTTTCCGTTTTGATTATTAAAATCCATACAAAAATATTTGTTAATAAAATCTTTTGCTTTTGTATTGTTTTTAAACAATTTATTCCCCGGAGCAACAATAAATTCAGAAACTTTTTGAAGTATTTTTGAATTTTTTCCTTTTGTTGCCAAAAGTCCTGCAAGTCCCAAACACCCGGCGTAAAGACCGGCTGCAAAACCAATATGCTTTTTGGCACTGCTTTTTACTTTTTCTTGATGTTGTTTGTCTTCTGAGTTGTTTTCAAGGGAAGCAATATTTTTAAAATCACTTTTATTAAATAATTTTAAAGTCATCAGATTTTTTATATAATTTAAAGAAAATTCAGTTAACGGAATTGCCATTGCAGAAAGCGCTATAGCTGCTTTCACCGGCAAGACTTTTTTATTGTTTTCTTTTGTTATAACGTCAGTTTTTGCTTTGTTGAGGAGCTCAACTCCGGTAACAGCAACCTCCTTTTTTAAATCCTGATTTAGACCTGTTGAAAAAACATTTCTTGCTGCTTTTTCACCTAAAATTGCCGGAACAAAGTATATTAAAGTTTCTTCAGAGGTTTCAAGAAAAGTGTTTTCGGTTAAATCCGCCATGCTTCTTGAAAAAACTGCTTTAGGAATCAAACATGTTGTCACATCCTGTATAAATCTGGAAGTTGACAGACCTGAAGCTTGTTCTTGATGGCGGACAAACTTGGCTGCGGGTTTGAGCGTTTTAGGAAGAGTGTTTATTAATATTTTGTTATTATTTGATGACATTTAAAATCCTTTATTTGCAGAGTGTTTACATCTTCAAGAAGGTTTTAGCTGCAAATAAATAAAGAGCAGACAAAACCTTATCCGGTTTTAACTACCCTTATAAAAATTACAAAAATTGAATTATCGATAAAGCAAGGGCAGTTAAACCAACTTGCGCCACCAAAGATTATTCAATTTTACAGATATTGTACTATTCATATTTGCTAATCAACTTTAAAAATCTTAACCTTGTATCGATATATCGATACAAGGTTATTATAAAATATTGATAATTTTTTGTCAACCTTATTTATCTTTTCTATCTTGCAAGAAAATTACAGATTTTTTCGCTCACTTTTTTGGCTAAAAATAATTTTTTATCCTTATGATTTCCACCTTATGAATGATGCGTTATCAGCAAAGGCGGTTTATATTATTGTAGGAGGAGTACAAATTTTTAATTAGATTTGTGATATTTACATGGTTAAAACAGTAAAAACAGATATATTGAATAATAAAAATAAGAGAAGGTTTGTAAAGAACTTATTATCTAATTCTGCAATTGTTTTGTTTTCTTTAATACTTATACCGAATGCAAGTGCGCAAACCATAACTTCTGCCCAAGTAAAATCGGATGTTGCACATTTATTTGAAACAAAATATCAAAAAATGACAACAGGCGAGGTCGAAGTTAAAATTGTAGGAACCCAATTTTCAGAACTGCAATTACCGGACGGAAAGATTACATATAAAATTTCAGCCGGCGGAGACAAAATAATTCCAAGGGACGTTAAAAGAGTAGATGTATTTGTTGATAACAAGTACGTTAAAACGCTGAATTTACCGACTCAGACAAGCGTGTATAAAAACGTTTTGGTTGCAAGTGATACTATAAACAGAGAACAATCCATAACAAAAGAATGTACATCTTTAAAAAGAGTTGATGTATCAATGAGAATGGATTACGTTCTCGATGACAAAATGCTTGATAAAGAGATGTCTGCTAAAAAAATGTTTCTAAAAGATGAAATTATTGATAAGCGGTTTGTAAAGCTTCGTCCTGATGTTGCAAGAAATTCAGAAGTCAGAGTATTCTTTGTTTCTAACGGTTCTGTTATGGTTGCAATTGACGGTACTGCTATGACAGACGGAATGGTCGGCGATTATATTAATGTGGAAAACAAAAACTACAAAAAAGTATACAGCGGAAAAATTATCGGCGAAAATCGTGTATTGGTAAACATTTAACCCTTGAGTTATTTATTCCTTAATTTGAAATACACATTTAACACAATGCGCTTTTGGCTGCAAAACAAGGTTATCTTCTATATCATACATTTTTGCAATTCTTGTCACAAGAGGTTCTCCGCACATAGGACATCTCAAGTTTGTTTCTTGATTCAAGATTCTTCTTTTTAGGTTATCAATTACTTCATCAGAAATAACTTGAAACTCAAAACTTCTTTCGTGGTCTTTGAGCTCTTGTATCTGGCATTTCAAAACTCTTGCAAGCTGTTGTCTTTGAGTTACGGAAAGAAACAGTTCTTTTCCGTCTTCAATATCTTGAAGAATTTCCAATTTTATATTTGTTTTATTTGCCAGTCCGGTAATTGATAAACCGGCTTTCTCTCTCCGTTTTTGAATAAATTCCGCTAAGCTTTCCATAACAATACTTATACAATAAACATTAATACAATTTCAATAGATGAGTCTGCAGAAAAATTACAAATTTCCCGCAATTTCAATGTGCTTTATTCAACTGTATCATCAATATTGGATTGTTCTTCAATATTGGATTGTGCTTCAACTTCGGCTGATTCTTTATCTATAACTTCTTTTTTTATTATTTCTGCAAGAACATTTCTGTCAACGGTTATATTTTCTATAGTTTGTTCAACAACAGAGCAGTCTGTTAATTTCTTTTCTTGTTTTAATTCACGCTTCGCAATTTTTATTTCCTTTTTAGCAATTCTCTTTGCAGCTTGGCGTTCAAATCGTTCATTCCGTTTGTCGATTTTTTTAACCATTTTTTCTGCTTTTTTCGGTTTTATATCTTTTATTTGAACTTGGTCGCCATCAGATAATTCTATAGGCTTTCCTTTTTCAAAAAACCACATAATTGAATTATCGTAAGCATTTTTTACTCCTGCATGAAACCAGCGTGAGTCTTTTTTCCTTTGGATAGCACCTTTTATAAAAAAGTATCCGATATCTACCCCCGGAGCGAAAAAAGAGGCTCCTTGCGCCAGTACAAGCTCTACCCCGAGCAGAGTTGCTTCTTTTTTGTTTACTTTTTCATATTTTCTTACCGCTATGTATATATCTTTGTTTGAAACATCAATTTCTGTATCCGAATTTTCGGGGGTATAACCTTTTAATTTGCACAAAATTAAACCGCCTTTGTGCCATCTGAGTTCTCGCTGCGCCCGTATTATTTCCAGTCTGACCAGTGAACCTTCCGGAATGGAAATCGAATCCGGCATGCTTTTTGTTTCGGTTATTTTAAAAACTATTTCATCCGGCAAGTCTTTATGTTTGATAGTAAAATCATCGCTCACATCCGCAACTGCTTTCATATTTTTTTTTGCAAATGCAGGGCTTGTGATAATAGTAAAAATCAAAAATACTGCTAAAATCTTTTGAATAAATTCTTTCATCTTCATACTTATCAAAACTTTTACCAAAGATAATATAACATAGAATTAATGTATTTTAACTAAATTATATTAAACTTTTATTAATTTTTTGTTAGTTTTCTGAAAGACAAGTTTTTTAGTTATATTATTAATCGAAAAAACGATATTTGAAAAGTGTAAATATTGCTTGAACACCGTCTTTCCAGCCTATTTTTTTCCCTTCTGCCGCCGTTCTTGCCGAATATGATATAGGTAATTCTCTAAATCTAACATTTTGTTTCAGAATTTTGGCGGTAATTTCGGGTTCAAAATCGTATCTGTTTGATTTTATTTTTATATTCTTTATTAAGTCGGCTCTAAATGCTTTGTAACAAGTTTCCATATCCGTAAGTTTGGTGTTGAAAAGTATTTGAGTTAAAAAGGTCAAAGTTTTATTTGCTAAAAAACTCAATAACAAAATATTTTTTATTTTAGTTTTATCCGAAAATCTTGAGCCATAAACCACATCCGCTTCATTGTTTTTTATCAACTCTATAAGCGGAATATAGTCTTCCGGATTATATTCTAAATCCGCATCTTGAATAACTATAATATCCCCCGCCGCAGCTTCAATTCCTGTTCTCAGTGCAGCACCTTTTCCCCGATTACAATTGTGATATAAAACTTTATGAGAAATATTTTTATATAACTCTTTCGTCCCGTCTGTCGAACAATCATCAACAAGTATAATTTCTTTCTCTAATCCAAAGTCAATATTCTCAACTAATCTTAGGATATCAAGTAAATTATCTTTTTCATTGTACACAGGTATTATTACAGATAGTCTGTTCATTCGAAAAACCTAAAATAAACTTTGCCAAAAACACGATTTTATTATATCATACATATAGATAGAGAGAGTATGAATGACTATAGAAAATTTTATTTATGAGTCGGTCGGAGACATTCTTAATACAAAGTATAATGAAGCCAGAAAGCGAATAGAAAAACATAAAGAGCTTTATCTCGATGACAGTGCAATATGCTTTAGTTTGCTGGCGCTGGGTTCATTCATAAAAAAAGATTACACAAGTTTTTACCAATTTATGAATGACGCTTCTTTTCTTGTTGACCAATCTACCGATGCAATAACACATATATTACAGGAAATGGTGCTGGGTTTTGTGAATTTTACCGAAAAAAACTCTGCTCTCTATGCGATTAACTATAATAAAGCAAGAAAAATTTCTATCAAAAATCAAAGGACAGACTTTTTTGAAAAATTAAATTCTTTGTTAAAATGTCCGCCGATTACTCATCATTCAAACAATCAAAATCAAACAAAAGACCCGCTCATTGCTCTTGTAAAAATAGGACAGGCGGTTGCAGCAGAAAAAGATATCAATTTGCTTATAAAAACGATTGCAGAAGAAACAAAAACCGCGCTTAACGCAGACAGATGTACGGTTTATGTATACGATAAAGAAACTAATGAACTTTATTCAAAAGTTGCAACCGGATTGGATATAAAAGAGTTAAGAATACCTGCCGATAAAGGCTTGGCAGGCCACGTTATGCAAACCGGAGAAACAATAAATATAAAAGATGCATACAGCGATAAAAGATTTAATTCTGATGTAGATAAAGAAACCGGATACAGAACAAAAAATATGTTATGCATGCCGATTAAAAATTTTAATCAGGATATTATCGGTGTATTTCAGGTTCTTAATAAATTTGATGAATATTTTACTCCGGATGACGAGGATTTACTCGTTGCGATTGCTTCAAATGCCGGTATCTCCTTAGAGAATGCTCAACTTTTTGAACGTCAGAGAAAACTTTTAGAAGAGCAAAAAATTGTATTGGATAGCTTTATTGAAACACTTGCAACATCTATAGATGCGAGAGATAAGATTACTTCCGGTCATTCTGCGAGAGTTAAAATGTATGCAGTGCTTATTGCAAATGAGTTTGGTATGGAACAAAATGATTTGTATATTCTGGAAAAAGCTGCAGCTCTGCATGATATAGGCAAAATCGGTATAAGAGATGCTGTTCTTCAAAAAGAAGGAAAACTTACTCCGGAAGAATATCAACACATTCAACAGCATGTGGAAATTACTCATCATATATTGGAAAAAATTCACATGTCAAAAGATTTTCAACAAATAACCGAAATAGCATGTTCTCACCATGAAAAGTATGACGGAACAGGTTATTACAGGCATTTAAAAGGTGAGGAAATTCCGTTTGGCGGAAGGATTCTTGCCGTATCCGATGTGTTTGATGCTATAACTTCAAAACGTCACTATCGTGATAAAATGCCGATTGATAAGGTAATTAACATAATAAAAGAAGGAGCGGGTTCGCACTTTGATCCAAAGGTTGTAGATAAATTTTTGGCAATAAAACTTGACAAGATTGTAGAAGTATTCTGTACAGAAAACAATCGATGCATAGAGCCAAGCGATTTTGAAACCTTGTGCAAATATAACCTACTTGATTTATATTACTCAATAGTAAATAATTGTAGTAACATGCTTCTTCAAGTATTCAATAAGTATTACGTAGGTGTGGATTTAGAGAATGAATAAACTTAGTTACATAATCACTATATGCGTGCTTTTTGCGGGTTTTGCGAGTTCAATATCCGCACAGGAAGCAGCGGCTCCTTTAAAAGTAACTGCCGTTGCAAATGCTGCAAATATGGACATGGTTGTAAAAGATAATTTTATTAAATCCAAATTTACGTCTGCAGAAAACAGATTTATTCAAAGTAATGTTAAGGCTTCTCACGATGACTTTGATGATTTGGTTAAAAAAGCAAAACACGATGATTATGTATTTTTGCTTTACGGAATGAAGATGGCTGAATTTGGCTTCTTTGATTTATCCGATGATTTAATCAGCCGTTTGGACAACAATCATTTTACCGCTTCTTATATACAGGATATGAGAAGGTATTACTATCCTTCCGGCATGGTCAAAGAAAAAGAAATGCTCTATCTGGCAGATGCATATTCAAACATTGTTTACAACAATATGGCGCTTGAAACAACGTCTGAACTTTTAAATACAACTCACGCTGATGAATCGGATTATAAGAATTATTTAATTGCACTCGGATATTATAAGTCAAATAACTTACAGTTAGCACTCAAATTTATTAACAATGCAATTAAAGAAAACAATACAAATATTAATTATTTAAGTTTGAAAGCAAGAATTCTTGCAGATTCAAAGAAAAATTCTCAAGCTTTAAAAACTCTGGAAGAAATAAAGAAAGTACCGTTTTTAACTACTGACTTCCAAAAGAAAGTTCGCTCTACAGAGGAGTATGTTTTGTATAAAACATCTAAGGCAGGAGCGCTTAAAGATTATCATTTAGGATATTATTATCACCTTCAAGATAAGAGTTTGCTTGCTACAAAAGTATTACAATCAGCAATAATATCTTCAAAACAGTACAGCTCCGATATATTCGGTTTGTTGAGCAGAATATATTATGAAAATGATGAAGTATTAAAAGCGGAAGAATTTGCAAAAAGAGCATTCAAAGAAGATAAAAAGAATTATTTGGCTGTTCTCACTCTTGCGGATATAAGTTTTGAAGCAAGAAATTACGAAGATTCTTTAAAATATTACAAAAAAGCAAAAAAACTTACAAAAGATATAGAACCGTCTGTAGGGATTGCAAAATCATACTTGGCTCTTAATAAGCCTGATAAATCGAAAAAAATGTATGAAAAAATGCTTAAGAAAAATAAGTACAACGAAGAACTGCTTGTTGAATCTTTGAAAATTATTCCGCAAAGAGTTGATTATTATTTACCAAGAGTTGCATCAATCGATTTATCTAACAATGATATTTGGCTCGGACTTGCCGATCACGCAATAAAAGACGGAAATTTTGTAATGGCGGCAACATATTTAAACAATTCTTATTATATTGACGAAAATAATTTTAAATATTATTATTATCTAAGCTTATTATTAAGGGCAAAAGGCGAAGTTGAAATGGCTAATCTGTCACTTCTCAGATGCTCTCAAATAAAAGAAGATTATGAAGCAGTTTTAAATCCGGGAAATGTGTATGGATACAAAAAGTAAAATATTGATAGTTGAAGATCATGAATTAACAAGATTCGGTTTAAAGACTGCTTTTGAAGCTTGCGATTTTGTAGAATATATAAAAGAGGCAGAATCCGCTGAAAAATGTTTGGAAATCCTGAAAAATAATGAAATCGATTTAATTATCATGGATTTGGGACTCCCCGGCATGAACGGTATAGAAGCAACAAAACTTGTAAAAGAGTCAAACAAAGATATAAAAGTTGTTATTTTAACATCTCATAATGATGAACAAGAAGTTTTAAACAGTTTAAAAGCAGGTGCTAATGCGTATTGTTCAAAAGAAATAAACCCTATAAGGCTCACGCAGGTTGTGCAATCTGTTTTAGACGGAGCGGCATGGTTTGATCCTTCTATCTCACATATTGTTTTGAATGCTGCAACAAAGATTCAGGAAAAAGAAAATATAAAATCCGAAAAAGATTACGGTTTAACCTCCAGAGAAGCTCAAATATTAAAACTTATAACAGAAGGGTATAGCAATAATGAAATCGCAAATGAATTGTATGTGAGCATAAATACAACAAAAGCGCATGTTGCAAGTATATTGCAAAAATTGGAAGTTGATGACAGACTGCAGGCAGCTCTTAAGGCTCTAAAAGAAAGATTGGTGTAATATGGATGGAATTGCTTCTATTCTTGTAGTTGATGATAATCCGAAATTTTTAAAAGATGCACTTCCTATGTACGGATACAATGTAACCGTAGCAAATGACGGTCTTGAAGCATTGAAAATCCTAAAAGACAGAGAAGATATGTTTGATTTGATTCTTCTCGATGTAATGATGCCTAATATGGACGGTTGGGATACATTAAAGGCTATAAGAAAAAATCCTAAAACACAATATACACCGGTAATAATGATAACTGCCGTTAGCGAAGATCAAAAAGTTGTTTCCGGTCTAAGAATAGGTGCGGATGATTATATTGTAAAACCTTTTATTTTGCCTAATTTGCTTGCAAGAATTGAAGCTGTCCTGAGGAGAAGTAAATGGCAAGCTGAAAAGAGCCAAAAAACAGAAAAAAAACTTAACAAAGATGTTAATATAGATGCCTTGACTCCAAAAGAAAAAGAAGTTTTGTCTCTTGTTGCACAAGGAGCAAGTAATCAGGAAATTGCAGATAAGCTGTTTGTACGTGATGTTACTGTAAAAACGCATTTGAACAGTATATTTAAGAAGTTGAAAGTTACAAACAGAACTCAAGCTGTGCTGCTTGCAATGGAAATAAATTTAATTAACTAGGAGAATAATAAAATGTTATCAAAAGATGAATTAATATCACTAATGGGAAAAGATACAGAAGCTTTTAATCAGGAGATTAAAGATGCAGACGGAGTTGATTTGAGTGAATCAGATTGCTCAAATATTACTTTGGAAGGAACTGAATTTATAAATGTTGATTTTACATCATCTTCTTTTGCCGATTCACATCTTACCGCCGTAAAATTTGATGATTGTGATTTGACCTCCGTAGATTTTACAAGAGCAACGCTGGTTGAATGTACATTTACAAATTCTCTTTTAAACGGAACCGATTTTAGTTATTCTACAGTGGATTATGGCAGCTTTGCCGATTCAGATATGGCGGGAGCAATTTTTCAAGGCGCTGATTTATCCAATTCTGATTTTTCAATGTCAGAAAATTTGAATGCATGCAGATTTGATGAAGAAACAGTTTGGCCTGATAACGAATATCTTCCGGAAGATTTTGATACAAATTATTCTTCCGATTTATCTTCTTTAAGAGACGATGATGATTTTGAACAAAGTGATTACTAAAAGTCTTTCAATCGTAACTTTATTTTATATTCGGGAACGCATATATAGTGCCGTCTTCGTTACGCCATTTTAAAAATCCAGTTTTAGGAGTTTTATCCATGTCAAAAGCCGTAACTAATGCCCAGTTACCTCTTATGGCTGTTAATTTAATTTTTTGCACATAATTTAACTTAGAAAGGTTCTGTGATAATTCATCACTTTTTGCATGAAGGATAACAACCGAATCAGGAACATTTTTCATCAGTCTTAATCCGTATTTTCTGCCGTACATATTATAAAAATTTATCCAAGGAAGAAATTGCAGGCGGTCTTCTGTTTTAACCCATCCTTTTTCTCCCGTCAGTTTATTGTACAATATTTCAACCCAGCCATCATCAGAAATATCTGTAACGTATATAAAACCAAGTTTTTTTTCGTTCAAAAGAACTCCGAAAATTCCGTCAGGCATTGTTTCCGGATTATATGAAAAACTATATTTTTTTTCTATTTTTGCATTATCGGAAGGTTCGGAATATATAGTCACATCTTCACCTGTTTGATATAAACCTATTACTCCCTTCGGAATAGAATTGGTATAATAAGGCATTGTATCCGCAAAAACCGGAAGCATTAAAAATACTGCAATCAGAGTTAATATTATCTTTTTCATATCTACCTGTTTTTTAATCCTATACTATCTTTAACATTTTTACACAAAGAAGCGATTCTTTCTAATATTTCCGAATCTTTTCCTTGTCCCAATTTATTAGTTAAATCAAACATTTCTGCATTATGTGTATCTTTCAAAAATTCATCACTCTGCATATACGTTTTTTTATCTAAAAGTTCTTTTGATGCTTGAGGTATGATATCTTTAAAAGTATGTATTTCTTTATTTGTATGTTGTTTTATCCATTGAACCGCAACTACCGAAGCTCTTGTGTGGTCCATTCTTCCTATGCTATTCATATTTTTCCTTTCTATTCTCTAAAACTTAATTCCGGCAGATTTTTTGATAATGTTAATCTTACGTTCGCCATCTGCGATTCTATCATTTCATCTGTCATAGTAGAATTTGAATCCTGCATTCTTATTCTGAACGCAACAGACTTAAATCCTTCTTTAACATGTTCTCCTTGGTAGATATCAAAAACGTCACATCCTTTAAATATATTGTTTGATACACCTTTTTTTACAACTTTTTCCAATTCTTCCCACGAAGTTGCTTCCGGAACTATTACGGCTAAATCTCTTTGAACTTCCGGAAATTGAGGTAATTTTTTATATTTAACAGTCGACTCATTAACGGAATCAATAATCATATTTAAATCGAGTTTAAACATGAACGCTTCTTGGTTCAGTTTTAATTTATTTTTTAATTCCGGATGAATTTCTCCGTAATAACCGATTACTTGAGGTTGTTTTCCTAATAAAGTCAATACTGCGGTTTTATAAGGATGAAGCGATTTGTGCGAATCACTAAGCGAAGAATCCGCAAGCAATCCGTATTTGATTCTTCTTGCAAGTCCTAATTCTTCAAGAAGTTTATCAATAATACCTTTTACGGTATAAAAATCAACTTTGCCTGTGCATTGCCACAAAGAATTTTGAATATTTCCCGTTATTATACCGGCAAGAACCAGAGTTTCTTTAACTCCTGAAAATTTTTCTTCCGGATTCCCGATTTTAAGATAACTTCTGCCTATTTCATAACCCCAAAAATCCTTTTGGCCGTTATCATAATTATATTTCATACAATTTAATAAGCTTGGAATAAGAGATTGTCTGAGCATTGCAAAATCTTCGGAGGCCGGGTTTTCGACAAATACTGCATTTTCTTTATCATAAGTCATGTTGAATTGTTTTAATAACGGCTCTCCTATAAGCGAAGATGTTTGCATTTCGTTTAAACCAACCGATTTCATTAATTCACGTACTTTACCGATAACTTTTTCTGCCGGAGAAATGTCAGCAATTCCCGAACGGTTTGGCAATGTCGGTGTAATTTGGTCGTATCCGTTAATACGTGCAACTTCTTCAATTAAATCAACTTCTCTTGTTACATCATCAGCTCTGTATGAAGGAACTTCAACCTTACAAGCAGCCTCGTTTTTACCTAAGATTGTGAAACCTAGTCGTTCTAAAATTGTTAAGCATTTTTCAATTTCAACCTCACAACCTAAAATTCTCTTGATTTGAGCATATCTTAAAGTTATTGTTATCGGTTCCGGTTTATCATTTCCGCATTCAACATATCCTTCAAATTTAGCATCTGCATATTTTTGAAGAAGTTCTACCGCTCTCATCAAACCTTTATGAACGGCTTGAATATCAATTCCTCTCTCGTATCTTGCACAAGCATCAGACCTATAACCTACGCTGCGAGCGCTTTTTCTGTTAGAAGAAGGAGTAAAATACGCTGCTTCCAGTGCAATATTTTTACTGTTTCCATCTATTTCCGAGTTATGACCGCCGAAAACTCCGCCAAGACAAACGGGTTCATTTTGAGTTGAAATAACTACTGTTTCGTGAGTCAAACTTCTTTCTACTTCGTCCAATGTAATAAGTTTTTCACCTTCATTAGCTCTTCTTACACAAAGATATCCGTTTAATTTGTCGTAATCAAAAGCGTGAAGAGGAGTTCCAAACTCTAACATTACATAATTTGTAATATCTACAACGTTATTTATTGCTCTTATTCCGGAAGCTCTTAATCTTTTTTGCATCCAATCCGGCGACTGTTTAATTACGATATCTTTTAAAATACCCACAGAATAGTATTTGCATACATCTTCATCTTTAATTTCTACTTTAAAATCTCCGCCTTTTGTAATTTCTTTAAGTTCAGGAAGCTTCATAGGTCTGTTAAATAGTGCACTAAGTTCTCTTGCAATTCCGATAACGGACATTTGGTCTCCTCTGTTTGCAGTCGGTGCGGTATGAATAATGTAATCTTTTTCAAATCCGAGAACATTTTCTACATCTAAACCTAAACCAACATTCGGAAAAATTCTGTTTAATATAAGAATTCCGTCTTCTTCCTGATAATTTCTGTCAGAAACACCCAATTCGTCATCAGAACAGAGCATACCTTGAGATTCAACTCCTCTGATTGTAGCCGGCGTAAGTTCAAATTGCTCGCCGGTTTTTCTGTCTAAAACTTTACTTCCGACAGAAGCGTATGGAATTACTTGTCCCACTGCAATATTTTGACCTCCGCAAACTACTGTTTTTAATTCTTTTCCTGTGTTAACAGTTACAAGATGCAGCCTGTCAGAATTCGGGTGGGCATCAATTTTTTCAATTTTTGCAGTTATTATATTCGTAAATTGAGGTTTTACCTCTTCGATTTCTTCTACTTCTAAACCGCTCATAGTAAGCTCATGAGCAATCTGTTCCACTTTTATATCACTCAAATCAACTAATTCATTTAACCAGTTTAATGAAACTTGCATTTTACTTCTCCTTTTTGTGTTTAATTATACTACAAAAAAGAGATTGTTAATTTAATATTTTTTCTTATTTTCAACCCATTCGGAAAATTCATTCGCAAACTGATTAATAAATCCGTCGACCAAACTTTTTACATCAAGATAACTTTCCGAATGTCGGCCGCCTCCGAATATAGCTAAACCTAATGTTGCAAGCACTCCGACTCCTGCTGCTATCCAACCTGCAACCGGTACTGTTGATGCCGCAGCAGAAGAACCTAATAAAGTTGTTGACGTACCGGTGGCAAAAAATGTACCATTTAAAAAAGACCAGAAACCAGTCAAACCAGTTGCTGTAAAACCAGTAGTCGCCGTTGTTGTTAATGCAGCTGCTCCGATTGCTGCACCTGCTCCAAGCACTGCCGTACTTCCCGATGCTGCTAAAGCTCCGGTTTTTTCGCCTTTGCTTGTTATACCGGCAACACAAGCTTCTACTGCCTTTGTTTTTGCTTTTTCGAATACAGAATCAAACGTTGTTTGGTCAAATTCAATAGAATTAGCCTTACACATTGCTTTTGCTTTTGCAAGAAGTTGTTTTTTTAGTCCTTCTAGAATTTGTTCAGCTATGTCATTATAATAATCAGCGCCGCATTTTCTGGTTTTTAATATTTTACCGGTCTGATATGCTTTTACTATGTCATCATTATTTTCGGTTTTAATTTTATTTCCGCTTCCGTCTTCGTCCAGATGTTTTAAATCCATATCAATTGTATCCATATCCATCTGAGATTTGTTCATACTATCTACTGCAGTTTCAATATTTGAATTAAATTTATCAATAAATGTATTTAACAGTTGTTGGACTTTTATATATGCATGTCCTTTGCTGGAGAGTCCTCTTGCACCTCTGCCGGTAATCATATTTTCTGTATTCAATGTTTCAACAACGGTATTATTGTATACATTTTCAAAAATATTTTCTATTCTGGAATAAGGAATGCCTTGTGCTTGAAGCTTCTCTTGTATTTGTTTTTTAAACTGCGATTTAAACTCCTCTGCATTTAATATTTTTGAACCTTCATCATAAGCTTTATCTCTTGAACCTTCCCATCCTTTGCCTCTTTCATGAATTTCTTTGTCAGCAAATTCTTCTTTTGAACTTACTCCAAATTGCTGATATATCCAAGAAAAGTCTATTAAATTACAATCCACTTTATAATTCGAACCTTTAAAGTTTATAAATACAGAATCTGCTATTTTTTCCGCTTTTTTAACTTCATTTTGCACGATTGTATCTTCATTAGAAAGAGTGCTTAAATTATTTATTACATCTTTAATATCTTTGAGTAAAGATTTGTAATCTTTATAACAGGAAAGTACAATATTTACGGTTGTTTCAGAACAAATATTTAAACCTTGCATTTTTATCACGATATTTTCATTGACAGCTTGTTTTAAAATTTCCTCGCAATCTTTTTTTAATGCCTTTAATCTTGAATTTTCTTCGTCATCTTCTGTGTTTTCATTCAAACCGTTAATTTTGTTTATAGTATCACCGGAAGACGAGTATAATCTGTCTTTATCACTTGCTTTTAAATAATTTGTAAGATACTGCGTCAAGTCAAATTCAAGGGAAGTTCCTTCATATTTGCTTATATAGCTATCTGCAATATTTTCCAATTTAGCTAAAATAGTGTTCAAAACGGTATTATAAAGTTCTTCGTTATTCACCATATCGTTATCTGAATGGACTTTTGATTTTATACGTGCACTTAAAGACGGCTTAACACTGTTGATTGCATTCGTCTTTGCAGTTGTTTTTGCTGTATTAATACAGTTTTCTTTGATTTCTCTATACTTTTGCTCTAATAGTTTACTAAATTGTGATGGATTAAGGGATTTATCCTTGTTTTGCTCAATGTATTCATTAAAAAATGACATTAGCTGTGATTTAATTTCGCTTTTTTGAGAAGAAGACAATGCTGTTTCTGAGGCAAGAAATGCAAGTTTATTGTTTATAAAGTCCTGTATTTGTACTTTTTGATCCCATAGATTGAATTCTTCCTGAGAAATTTTATTATCCCCGTTGGTATCAACCGTTTTAAAACTTAACTTATCAAGATTGAGTTCTTTTACCAAAGAATTAAATTCAGACGTTGATATTACATTATCACCGTTTTTATCAAATTCAGCGAAAGTTACTTTTCGTCCTGTTTTTGAGGTTAAAGAACCAAATGTAGATATTCCGATTGTTGAGCTCATGAATAATCCCTTTTTAGAAAATTGCTTTGTTATATATAACGGCATATTTTTAAAAAACTTTAGTTGAAAAACATAAAATCTGAAGTGGATTAGGTCAAAATCGTTTCTCTGACTGCATTTCATGATTGTAAATTTTTGTAAAGATATATCAATTACCTAATGGTTTGTGCTGCAAGATTTTTATAATAAACCGTATTTTATAAATATTCATCTCGTAGTATTTACCCCCTCCTTTTTTATTTACCCCTTTTTTATTTCCCCCCTTTACATTTACTCCCCTACCTTTACCCCATTATCGGTTTATGATAATATACCCCTATGAGCTTTGACTTAGATAACATTATAAAATCATCGAAAAAGATATTGCTTTTGTCTCACATGAATCCGGACGGAGATACGTTAGGTTCAATGTGTGCGATGTATCACATGATTTATAACAGATATAAAATTAAACCGGATATGAATATTGTTTCTAATATTCCGTATAATTACAAGTTTTTGCCGGATATTGATAAAGCGGAAAGATTTTATGACAAGTCTCTTGTTTATGATTTGGTTATTTCTCTTGATGTTGCGGCAATTGACAGAGTTCTTGATTCCAAAATCTTGTTTGATAAAGCAAAAATATCTGTTAACATTGACCATCACAAGACTAACCCCGGATACGGCGATTATCAGATTATTGAGCCGGAAGCAAGTTCTTGCGGAGAGGTTTTGTATAATTACTTCAAAAAAAACAATTGGAAATTCGATAAGAATTCTGCGATTTGCTTGTATACAGCAATAATGACTGATACCGGAAACTTTAGATTTGACAACACTTCGTCTAATTCTTTAAGAGCGGCTGCCGATTTGGTTGATTCAGGCGCAAATCCGACTTATATATATAAACAATGTTATGAAACCAAAACAAAGAATTTTGTGTTGTTCCAAAATTATTGTGTAAACAAAGCTGAATTTTTAAAAGATAATAAAATAGCCTACACAACGGTTTACAAGAAGGATTTAGAAAAGTTTTCAGCAGGTGATGATTACACAGACGGTATTGCTGAAACCCTAAGGGCAATAGACACTACCGAAGTAGCTTTTGTCGCAAAAGAAGTTGATACAAAACTTACAAAATTTTCAATGAGAAGCAAAAAAATTGATGTCGCTTCAATAGCAGCAAAATTTGGCGGCGGAGGTCATACTTTTGCTGCAGGATGTACAATAAAAGCAAGTGTAAATGACAGCATTAAACTTGTTCTTGACGAGATAGAATTGTGAAAAAATTTTTAAAAATAACAAAAAACGTAATAAAATCTATAGTTGATAATGACCTTTTCGGTATGGCTGCCGAAATGGGTTTTATGCTCGTAATAGGCTTTTTCCCGTTTATTTTGTTTCTTACGGGTTTATTCGGATGGCTCGGAAAGCATACTTTTATGGTTCCGATTTTTACATTTATGCAGCAAGTAATACCGGCGGATATTTTAAACTTATTAGAGATTGTTTTAAATGAAGTATGGTTCTTTTCAAAGGGCGGATTTTTTGCAATTTTGGGATTTTGTATAACTGTATTCCTTTCAACAAACGCATTGGCAATTGTAACAAAAGGATTAAACAGAGCTTATAAAATAGAAGATTCCCGTTCTTTTTTGTATAACAGGTTATTAGCTTTTGTTATGGTGTTTGTAAATGCGCTAATTTTGTTTCTGAGCATAAACTTAATTATCTTTGGTAAAATAATAATTAAATTTTTAGTAACATATATAGGGCTTACCGTTCACACCGGAAATATTTTCTTGATGTTAAGATGGCCTGTAGCTTTTGTTGCATTATTTATACTTGCTTATTTAAATTATTATATTCTTCCCGATTTGGGCGGAAAAGAAAATTTACGCCGCAGAAGTGCATTCCCCGGTTCGTTATTTTTTACAATTTCGTGGTTAATAGGTTCTTGGGGATTTTCAATCTATATAAACAATTTACATACATATAACTTTGTTTACGGCACAATTGGCGGTTTTGCTGTATTAATGATTTGGCTGTACTATACTTCAATTTTGATTCTGGTAGGCGGGGAAATAAACTCACAGCTTCATGAAAAATTGGAGCGTTCCGAAGAAATTAAAGAAAAAAGATGTAAAAATACTGATGATAAACAGATATAGAGATTATCTTGAATTTATTGATAATAAATTAAAAAAAATGTTCGAATCGCAGAGTGTTTATATAAAATGCAAAAAAGGATGCTCTTTATGCTGTAAAGAAGGCGAATTTCCGATGTCGGAACTTGAGTTTGTTTATATGATGCTTGCTTATATGAAATTATCAAATTCGCTTAGAGAAACAGTTGATAAGCAAATAAGAGCGTTATTAGAATCAAATGCAGACCGTTTATATTCTTGCCCTTTTCTTATAAATGACGAATGTTCAATTTATCAAGGTCGTCCGATAATATGCCGAACATTCGGATTGATTTATTATAATAAAAAAGAACGGTTTAAAGTTCCTTTTTGTGTTGATTTGGGGCTCAATTATTCTGATGTTTACAATAAAGACACAAAAAAGATTGACTCTGCAAAATTAATCGATAACACACAAGTTTCCGCTTTTAACATAGAGCGTTCGGTTTTACGCAGCAAAAAGATAGAAAGATCTTTTGAACTGTTTTTTGGTGAAGATAAAACAATGGCTGATTGGTTAGAAGAAGAATTTAAATAAAAAAAACGCCCATTCGCGGGCGCATACATTGATTAATAAGGTATTTTAATAAGGTTATTAAATTATAAGGATTAAATTTTAGCTTTATTGAATATTTTCCAGTTTTTAGGGTTTATTTTGGTAAGAAAACCGGTATGTTTTGCAGCTTTTTTTGCAGCTTTTTTAGAAGAACCGAAAAAGGCATGCTTAACACTTAATCCGCCAATTAAAATCAATCCGAGAGCAAGAAGAGGTTTTAGTATCGGACTGGAAGATACATTTGACAATGCTTGTCCTACTTGCTGTTGAGTATTTCCGGATATTCCCCATGCGTTCATTTCTGTGTTACCGCTTCTGCTTCCTATCCCTCCCAGACCAAAAGCGTTTAATCCTGAATTAGAATACATTCCGATATCACTGCTTCCGTAAAAATTGTTGGAAGCTCTTTCTCCGATTCCTTGCAAACCAAATGCATTGTACGCGGAATTATTTTTTATCCCTATAGATGAATTATTATAGGCGATATTGTTTCCCATAAAACTATAACTGTCACCTTGTCCGTAATTTTGGAATGCTGCGCCCGACATAGCATTGTTTAAATAAGGATTTACGTTGTTTCCCATATATCCAATCGGAGACGGAGCGGCAAGTTCCATCGGAATTTCATCAAGAATTCCTTGTTTGTATAACATATTTAATGTATACGGACTCACTGACATACTATTAAAACACCTTTACTTACTACACACATATATAAAGTATTTTTGTTTCCAAAAATTGCCTTTTGGGATGTAATATATTAAGTTTTGTAAAGAAAGGCTGCATGTTTGAGTTTACGAAAAAACCTCAAAATCTGTATTAATGAGTTGTTACGGAGTTCCGGCACACACATGCCAATTTTTAAATTTTTCCTCACGCTCATTTAGTTTTGTAAAGAATAAATTCTAAACTATCCAAAATATATTATATTTGATGTAATATACAATATGGGAGTTTAAGGGGATAGTTTTTATGTTGGATAAAAGCGTAGATTATATTAAAAACATTATTGGTGATTTTAAGCCGCAAATTGGTATTATACTCGGTTCCGGACTTGGAGAACTTGCTGACGAGTATTGCTTAAAATCTATTTCTTATGCGGATATTCCGGGTTTTGAAGCATCTACAGTTTCCGGACATAAAGGTAAATTGGTATTTGCGGAAATCAATAATAAAAAAGTTGTAATGATGCAGGGAAGATTTCACTATTACGAAGGACATTCTATTCAAAAAGTTGTTTTTCCGGTTAAAGTAATGAAAAAATTAGGGGTGGAAACTTTAATTGTTACTAATGCTGCCGGCGGTGTAAATCCGAACTTTCGTCCTTCCGATTTGATGATAATTACGGACCATATCAATTATATGGGGGTAAATCCTCTTATAGGGCCCAATGATGATTCTATGGGAACAAGATTTCCGGATATGAGTGAAATCTATACTCCGGAATATGTAGAATTAGTTGAAAAAATTGGCGATCATTTAGGAATAGACCTTCAAGAAGGTGTTTATATGGCTTTGACAGGCCCATCATACGAAACACCGGCAGAAGTCAGAATGGCAAAAATAATTGGCGCTGATGCAGTCGGAATGTCTACCGTACCTGAATCAATTGTTGCGGCTTGGGCAGGAATTAAAGTTATCGGAATAAGCTGCATTTGTAATTCCGCTGCGGGAGTAAGTACGGCAGGACTTTCTCACGAAGATGTTATTAGAGCTGCAAATGTCGCAAAAGACAAATTTAAAACACTTGTTAAAGAGGTTATAAAAAAACTATAAATGAGGTTGGATAAATTTTTAAAAGTTTCAAGACTAATAAAAAGGAGAACTGTTGCAAATACAGTTTCAGAAATGGGCAGAGTTCTTGTAAACGGTAATCCCGCAAAACCTGCGAAACAATTAAAGGTTGGAGATATTATTGAAATAGAATATGCAAACCGAGTTGATAAATTTGAGGTTTTAATAGTTCCATCCGGAAATGTCAGCGTTCAAGAAGCGGGAAATTTATACAGACAAATTTTAGAATAAGGGTTGGGATAATATAAAATGAATGAATTGATATTAAATATAACAAATCTTTTTCAGTCTTTAGGGCTGCAAGGTTTAGCAATAAATGCCGGAATAGAGAGCTGTTTACCGGGGTTTCCGCTGCCGCCGGATTTTTTATTGATTGCAATGGATTTGGCATCTCCGCATAAGGCATTGTTATATGCATCTGTTTGTACAATAGGCTCTGTTACCGGCGGTATTTTAGGATACTTTATCGGTAAATATGGCGGAAGACCTTTATTTAATTATTTATTCAGAAAAAACATTGATAAGCTTGATGCTGTAGAAAAATTGTATGAACAGTATGGCTCATTAGCGGTTTTCTTCTCGGCATTTTCACCTATTCCTTATAATATATTTACGATTGCAAGCGGTATTTTAAAAATGAACCCTTTAAAATTTATTGGCGTAAGTATACTGGGCAGAGGCGGAAGATTTTTTCTGGTAAGCGCAGTTTTAATGTTATTTGGCGAAACAATTAAACAATATTTGAATTATGTCATTATAGGTGTGACAATTTTGCTTATTATATTTTTTGTTGTTGTTTATAAAAAAAGACATTCTATTGTCAAAGTTGAGGAGAAAGAAAATGCCGATAATTAACGAAAATTTTGTTATTCATACTAACGGTAATACCGATATTATTAATATCACAAAGCATGTACAAAATTGTGTGTACAAACACGAACTTAAAGATGCACTTGTATGTGTATCTATTCAAGGAAGTACATCGGCAGTTACAACAATTGAATATGAAGACGGCCTCGTTCAGGATTTAAAAGAAGCATTAGAGAGAATCGCTCCTTCCGGAAAAGAATATCATCACGACGAAATATGGCATGACGGTAACGGATACGCACATGTTCGTTCTGCACTGGTAGGAAGTTCAGTTAATATTGCGTTAAAAGAAGGACTGCTAAATCTTGGAACTTGGCAGCAAGTTGTTTTATTGGATTTTGATAACAAAGAGCGTTCAAGAAATATAACTGTTCAGATTGTATACTAAAAAAGAGTGTTTTAGATATCTTCGAACAAGTAGAATAAAGCGGCTAAAGTTTGGCAGGAGATTGCCATTCCTTCATTTTCTCTGTCTTTTAACCATTTATAAACATTTTTGATATCAACTAAAACCCGATCTGTAATTATACCGCCATCTGATATCGGCTCAGAGACTATTTTGTAATTGTCTATATATGCAAATGCTATATGAAAAACTTCGGTTACACAGCCGGGAGAACTTGCGGCTTTTTTAGTTTTTATTTCTATTTTATTTGCAGCTAAACCGGCTTCTTCAAGTAATTCCGCTTTAATTGCATCTTCTATAGACTCTCCTATTCTTTCATCACCCACAAGTCCTGCAGGACAGCCAACAGAATAGTGTGCTTTATGTTCTGCAATCAACGGAGGACGCTCTTCTATCAAGAAAAGAATTTTTTCATTGTTAATAATCGGAAGTATAACGACTCCGTCATTCGCATTTGGTCTGTGCGCGTAAAACCAATCATGTCCGTTTTTTGCTTTTGTGCTTTTAAGCTGTAAAAATTTTGTATCATATAATATCATTATTCACCGTAATATAAATTGCTGTCGGAAGCTGCGGGAAGCTTTACACAAAACTCTGTGTATTTATCTTTTACACTTTCCACTGTTAAGTCGCCATTATGCGCTTTCATTATTTGGAGAGAAAGATACAGACCGAGTCCTGTTCCTATTTTCCTGAATTTTTTTGCTGCCGAATAATATTTTACAAAAATTTTATTTATATCTTCGGGAGCAATACCTTTTCCGTAATCTTTAACTTTTATAATAATATATTTGGGAATTTCTCCTATTGTTATTTCAATCGGAGAGTTTGTTTCTCCATAAGATATTGCGTTTTGTATAAGGTTTTTAATTACACGTTTTAACTGCATTCTGTCAGCATACACTCTTATGTTTCTCGGAATATCTAATTTTATATGGTTAGCTAATTTGTCGGCAATTGGCTGCATTTCATAAGAAATTTCTTCTAAAAATTCCTTAAGCATTACATTTTCTTTATGAAGTTGTATATTTTTATCTCTTAATTTATAAGTATCCAAAACAATTTGAACTAAATCCAGTAATTCTCTGTTGGATATTTGCATATTTTTTAATGCAACTTCCTGTTTTTCGGATATCTTACCGAAACTTTCATTTAGAAACAGTTCAAGCATGTTTGTTTCTGCGATAATTGGAACTTTTAAATCATGAGTAAGTGTCGCTACAAAATCTTCTTTCATTGTTTCAAGTTCACGTTGGTCGGTAACGTTTTTAATAATCATAATATAGCGTTTTTTCTTGTCTTCCAATTTTAAATCCATACAACTGGCAACAAATGTTGAAGATTTATCATTTAATATATAAACATCTTCTTCTTTAAGCGAAAAAATATTTTTATTAACGGGGTATTTCAAATAATCCGATAAAAAACCGCCTACAAGTTTTTTACCGTCAATATCAAACCATTCGCTTATTTTTTGAGTTGCTCTGAGTATTCTCAAATTTTCATCAAAAATTATGAGTCCGTCTGATAAGGAATCGATTACCGCTTCCAAAAATTTGTTCTGTCTGTGAAGTTCTTCTTGATACTCATCTATCATTTTTTCTCTGTCATAAAGAGTTTCAATCATGCGATTTAAACTTTCGGCTAAAGGTTCAGAGTTAGGTAAATCAAAGTTTTCTATTTTTTTTGTTAAGTCGCCGTATCTGACAGAATTAATTGTTTTTGTAACAACTCCTAAGTAGTCATTAATCTTTGTCCAGCTTTTGCTGGTTCGTCTTGCCGTAAAAAACAGCAATATAAGAATAGCAAGTACAAGAAGGTTTAGTAAGTGCATATATATAACACCGGATTCAACAAAAATAGTTTGTATGTTATCGATAAACATATTTTATAAACCTCATTACCCAACTTATTAATTTTATGGTATAATTATATCAAAAAATAGGGTAAGTTTAAATGAAAAAGATTTTAGGAATATTATTAGGAGGAGTATGCTGGTTAAATGCAGCCATTGTGTTTGCAGCCGACAAATTTGAAATACTTCCGGATCTACCGGAACCTTTGCAAGCTGCACAAGCAAGTTCTGTTACAACTACGGATACAACGAATAATGTTTTGGCATCAAGTCAATCTATAGGACATGAGCCGAGTTTGGTGTCTATTGTTTTTTCGCTATTATTTGTTGTTCTTTTAATTTATGCTACCGGTATTATTTATACAAAACTGAATAAACTTGGTATGAATACGTTAAAACAACAGATGGGCGAATCCGGCAAATCCAAAGTTTCGGTTGTTTCGACAACTCCGTTAGGGTCCAATAAAACTTTGCACGTCGTTGAACTTGACGGAAAAAGAATGCTTATAGGGGCAAGTCAGTCATCGATACATTTAATCAAAGATTTAGGAAATTATCCTCCGACGGAAATAGAAGAAGGTGAATATTCAAAAATAGAAATACCTAATATCAGAATTCCAAAAATTGAAATTCCGAAAATTGAATTTCCAAATATAGGTTTTACGAAAGCCACTCCTAAGGATAGTAAAAACAAAGAAGCCAAGTCTCAAGATTCTGATGCTGCATCATTGGAAACAGAAAGTAATGATGATTTTGAAATATCAGAGATATATGAAGAAGGTCCGGATGGTATAATTGATAAATTGTTTAAGTCTAACGGAATAGAAGAGACGGAAAAACAGGAAGCTTCATCTATTGAAGACGGGCACAAAGTAGATCCTGAAGAGTACGCATTGTATAAAAAATATTTATAATAAGGAGTTTATATGACGAGAAGTCTCCGAATAGGGAGTAAAAAGATAGGGGAAGGCTATCCATGTTTTATAATTGCCGAAATCGGAATTAATCATAACGGTTCTGTTGAAATGGCAAAAAAAATGATTGATATAGCTTCTACCACCGGATGTGATGCCGTAAAATTTCAAAAACGCACAATAGATGTCGTTTATACAGAAAAAGAACTGGCAAAAGAACGCAAGAGTGTATTTGGAACCACAAACGGCGATTTAAAGAGAGGTTTGGAATTTGGGTATAAAGAATACAAGGAGATAGATGCGTACTGCAGAGAAAAAGGAATTATATGGTTTGCTTCTTGTTGGGACGAAGGCTCCGTTGATTTTATAGAACAATTTAACCCGCCTTGTTATAAAATTGCATCTGCATCACTTACAGATGATTCTCTTTTAAAATATACAAAATCGAAAGGAAAACCGATATTACTTTCAACCGGCATGAGCACTATGGAAGAAATCCGACATGCTGTTTCAATATTGGGTGAAGATAATCTGTTAATTTTCCATTGCACATCTACTTATCCTTCAAACACAGAAGAAATGAATCTTAGAGTCATAGAAAGCCTCAAAAAAGAATTTTCTTGTCCAATCGGATATTCCGGTCACGAAAGAGGAGTTACTCCGTCTGTTCTTGCGGTTGCTCTCGGTGCTGATGCGGTAGAAAGACATATAACTCTTGACAGAACAAATTGGGGTTCAGACCAAGCAGCAAGTCTTGAAACAGCAGGTCTTTATCACATGGTAAGAGATATAAGGCAAGTCCCTGTCCTTTTGGGGGACGGAAGAAAAGTTGTTTATGAAAGAGAGCTTCCGATTATTGAAAAATTAAGAAGAGTTCATTGGTAAGCATTAAAATAAGAGAAAAACTAAAATGACAATAAATTTACCGGATACTATAAAATTTGTAATCACAGATTTTGACGGAATTGTAACTGATAATTGCGTTTACATTGATTCAAAGGGCGAAATGTCCAGAAAACTGAACTTTAGAGATATAATGGGTTTTTCAATATTAAAGAAAAACGGTTATAAAATCGGCATTATTTCCGGAGAAGAAAATTCCGCAATAAAAAAAATAGCGGAAACCTTTAATATAGAAGAAGTTCATCAAGGTATACGCACAAAGATAGATGTTTTAAGGTCTATTGTCAATAAATACGGGCTGAAAGATAACGAATATCTGTATATAGGCGATGATGTAAATGACTATGATTCTCTGATTTCAACAAAATACAGAATAACTGTTCCTGATGCAATAAAAAAAATTAAAGAAATACCTAATATACAAATTACCGAGAGAAATGCCGGTGACGGTGCGTTTAGGGAGGTCGTAGATGCGTTGGTAAAATAATTTTCATACGAACGTAGTATTTTGTGAATAAAAAATAAAAGAAAACATAAAATTTGCCGATAAGAATATTACTAAGGATATTTTATGTTAAAACAACTACCCCAAACCGATGTACTTGTACCTAATACAAGAAACCCCCAAAAAGCAATTGAATATATAAACTCTTATATTGATACAGCAAGATGTGAAAATATGAGCGTTGATATATCTTTTATGAATGCCATTGACGCATGTTATGTATCTACGATGTGTTCAACTAACCACTATATTAAATATCCTGAAGGTAAAATAAACTGGATAATTTCTTCTTCTTTATCTGAAAATATTTCAAAAAGACTTAATCTTGGAAATGCATCTTTTTATTCGGTGAAATAATTTTACTTTGTGATAGAATCTAGTTATGAAAAAGATAGCTCTTATAAGTCATGGCTGTGCCAAAAACCTCGTTGACTCGGAATTGATTCTTGGAATTTTGGCTAAAAACGGTTATAAAATCACTCTTAACGAAGATGAAACGGATATTGTTATTGTTAATACGTGTTCATTTATTTGTGATGCGGAAAGAGAATCCATAAGTACGATTTTGGAACTGATAGAAAAAGGAAAGAAAGTTATAGTAACCGGATGTCTCGCTCAGAAGCACCCCGAAGAATTAAAAAAAGAAATTCCCGAAATTGCCGGAGTTATGGGAATTACCGATTTTAATAAAATCATTGAAATAATAAGAAAAATTGACAGTGATTTTGTTGAAGAAGTGAATGAAACTCCAAATTATATTTATCCGGAAGAAGTTGAACGCCAGCAAATTACAATGGGTGCAAGTTCATACATTAAAATAGCAGATGGGTGTAATTATAGATGCGGTTATTGTGTTATACCGTTTTTGAGGGGCGATTATCATTCAAGAAGAATGGAAAATATCATAAACGAAGCAAAGACGCTGGTAAAAAAAGGTGTTACTGAAATAATCTTAATAGCGCAGGATACAACAGGGTACGGTATTGATATTTATAAAAAGCCGGCTCTTCCTGAGTTATTGGAAAAACTCAACAAAATAGAGGGACTTGGCTGGATCAGAATAATGTACGCATACCCGACAACAATGTCTGATGAGCTTATTGACAAGATTGCAAAACTGGATAAAGTCGTAAAATATGTTGATATTCCTTTACAACATTCACATCCGGAACTTCTAAAACTTATGAACAGACCTGCATTTGACTATCGTATTTTGATAGATAAAATACGAAAAAAAATTCCGAATGTTTCGATTAGAACAACATTTATTACCGGTTACCCCGGTGAAACCGAAGAACATCACGAACATCTAAAACAGTTTATCAAAGATATAAAGTTTGACAGAGTTGGTGTGTTCACATATTCAAGAGAAAAAGGAACCGCATCTTACAACATGAAAAATCGTGTTCCGGCTCGTTTGGCAAAAAAAAGATACAAAGAACTTATGGAAATACAACAAGAAATTTCTTTGAACAGAAATAAGGGTTTTATAGGCAAAACAATTCCTTGTATTATTGAAGCTTATGCAGATAACGGTGATGTTGTTGCACGTTCCGAATATGATGCACCTGAAATTGACGGTGTTGTATCAATAAAAACGAATAAACACGTTGTTCCCGGTGATATTGAACAAGTAAAAATTATTGATGCAACAGAATATGATTTAATTGGCGAATTATAAAAATTTAAGTGATTACTGGCACAACAAAAGATGTTGTTACTGTAATAGTGTAAAAACTAAATCTTGCCATTTTATAACTCCATTTTTGCGGTATTGATAACCCAACCGTCAGAACGAAAATGACCGTAATTGTTTTTGCCCCTGTATTTTACGGCTTTAGGACTGTTTTTAAGCCAGTTTTCCAGTATATTCAAAGCTTTTTTTAATAAAGCTAAGCCATATTTTCCAAGTAGATTCTTATACTGTTCTTCGGTTAAAATTACCAATGTTACATCAGGAATGCTGAATCTTATTTTTGAAGATGTTTGCGGTCTTCCACCCATTTTTCCGTTTTGTGCACTTGTATATTTATTCATTTTTATTTTCCTCCCCCTTCCGGCGCTCCATGCCTTCTTACAAGCTCTATAACAGTAGCTTTCATCTTGCATTCAGCTTCAGAATTTTCAAAATATATTTTATATAAACCACATTTTGAACACATACAACCTATGCGATAACACTCAATAGCCGTTTGTGTCCAATTTTTTGATGTTGTTTCACAACATGATACATTGTATCTGTAATTCATACTTTAATACCTCTTCTTCGCCCGTTATTTCTGTTTTTATTTTGTTTGACAATAAAGTAAATGTATGCTTAAATATCAAGTGTAAGCTTACATTGATATAATGTATTGTAAGACGTTATGATACAAATGTCAAGTATTATCTTCCAATTGGTGAAACGATGAAACTTAATGAACTTATTATAATTATTTCAAATCAGCTTGGCGAGCAGATTAATCAGTCTATGCTGGCTGAAAGTCTTGGCATAACAAGACAAACAGTAAGTAACAGAATAAAAAATGACAGCGAAGTAACCGTTAGCGAGTTAAATAAAGCAGAAGAATATTTCAAAATTAAGTTATTTTCACAAAATAAAAATTCATTAGACGAAAGTGTTACATATATAGATTATTACACAGATGTTTTTGCAAGCTGCGGTAACGGAAGCATTGTTTTTTCAAGTGAAAAGAAAAAACTGCCTATTGCAACGACAATGATTCAGGGATATTCAAAACACAAGCTTTATTCAATGATAAATGCAACCGGAAACAGCATGGCGCCCACAATTGATAACGGAGACAAGCTCATTGTCGAACATTGGAACGGCGAACAAATTCAGGATAATAAAGTTTACGTGTTTTGCTACAATAACGAATTTTTTGTAAAACGCTTATCCAAAAACATTGATGAAATTATCATAAAATCAGATAATCCGGAATACAGGGCAAGAACAATATCATCTAAATCCTTTAATGATTTAATCTTAATAGGTAAAATTGTTTCTGTAATTAAAGCTTTAGATTAATTATTCAATTCGCAGACAAGTTCTTCAAATTCCGGAAAAGATATTTTAGTCCACTCAAAACCGTTAATACCAATTTCTTTTTCCGAGATTAGCCCTGCTACATAAAAACTCATTGCAAGTCTGTGGTCATGGTATGATTCAAGCTCGACACCGCCTTTTATTTTTGACTTTCCGTTGATAATAAATCCGTCTGAAGTTTCTTCTATGTCAATTCCTGTTTTTTTAAGTTCGTTTACTAAACATTTTATTCTGTCTGATTCTTTATTACGAAGATCTTCCGCATTTTTTACAACTGTTTGCCCGTTTGCTTGTGAAGCCAGAACAGCAATTACAGGAAGTTCGTCAATAAGTTTAGGAATGTCGTTTCCTTCTATAGTACAAGATTTTAAGCTGTCAGTGTATCTCACTCGTAAATCACCTACATCTTCTCCTGCATTAACATATTTATCAATAACTTCAAGATTTCCGCCCATTCTTTTAACAACATCAATTATTCCTGCTCTTGTCGGATTAAGACCGATATTTTTAATTATAAAATCTGAATTTGGCACGATTAAACCTGCTGAAATAAAAAATGCCGCAGAAGAAATATCTCCTACCACTGTTATATCTTTGGCTTCTAATTTAGAAGATGATATGACGATTGAATCATTATTAACCTCTATATTTGCACCGAGGTATTTAAGCATTATTTCTGTATGATTTCTGGATAAATACGGCTCAGAAAAATATGTTTTTCCATCTGCATTTAATCCTGCAAGAAGGATACAGCTCTTAACTTGAGCGCTTGCAATTTTAGAACTGTAAGTGATACCCTTAAGTTTTTGACCGGTTAT
Source organism: uncultured bacterium (assembly GCA_902796585.1). Classification (GTDB taxonomy): domain Bacteria; phylum Cyanobacteriota; class Vampirovibrionia; order Gastranaerophilales; family Gastranaerophilaceae; genus CAG-196. The sequence goes on along the minus strand of CADBPN010000108.1, from coordinate 4,062 downwards.
TTTTAAAGGCGCATGCCCGTCATTTGACTCTATTATAGCGCCCATTTGTGTCAAAGGTTCAATAACTCGCTTCATTGGGCGCTTTGAAAGGCTCTCATCACCAATCAAAACAGAATTAAAATTTTTGCCTGCAAGAATACCGGAAACAAGCCTCATCGTTGTTCCGGAATTACCGCAATCAAGTATATTTTCAGATGTTTTTGGAGTTAATATGCCATCGGATTGTATTTTTAAAGTCCTTGAGTCAATAAAATCTATATTTACTCCAAGATTTTTAAAAAGATTCAACGTAGAGTGACAATCAGCTCCGGACGAAAAATTTTTAATAATACAACTTCCGTTTGCAATTGAAGAAAACATAACCGCACGATGAGAAATAGATTTATCGGAAGGTATTACAATCTCTCCATGTAAACCTTTTATGTTTTTAGAAACGGTTTTTATCATAGGTTTATTCTAACACAGAATTACACATTTACATCAATATTTGAACCGATTTTAACAAAATTTGAATAATAGTAGTTATAAATAAATACTGCTACAAATACTGCGTAATAAAAACTTACAAGGTTTACAACGAATTGCAGAAATAAGTTAAAATTCAACAATCCGCCAATAATTGCCAAAACTGTGTATGATGTAAACAATATTATGAATAATAATACATTTTTAAAAAATCTATGAGAAAATAAATCTTTTAATGCCACAAAAATTGCTTTAAAAGGATTTTTTGTTTTGTATATTACAGCCGGTGAATAAAACATAAACATAAAGCTGCAGAATAATCCTACAACAAACGACAATAAGCTCCATTTGCCAATTCTGACAATTTGTTCAGGAGAAAGTGATTCAAATAGCTGCTTTGCTGCCTCAGGAGAAGTCTGAGCATTTTTAAGAGCTTCTGCTGTTATTCCGATGTCGCCTATATAATGCATACCAAAAACATGCGCACCAAAATAGATTAAACCGCATATCAATAGCAAGTTAAATAAAATTCCTAAAGCCGGCAGAAAAAATTCTCCGACTCCTGAAGGAAATTCAACTATAAGAGATAGTTTATCTTCCAAATCCTTATTTTTCACACAGTTTGATACCATGTACAGCCAGCCTGCCGTAAAAGCTGCCAGCATAAGTAAAAATAAAATTACTGCAAATATTAATCCGATTTTTCCGCTGTTTGAGGAAAATACCAAATACAGACTTGATAAAAATGAAAATAAAACCAACGGAGTTGCCAAATAAACAATGTATTTATTAGTAATTCCGAAACTTTCTCTTATAATTTTTAACATAAAAACTCTCCAAACTTCCTTTATAATATACAATAAAAATTAAAGTATAACAAATTATTTACCCCCAAATTATTTACCCCCGGATTATTTACCCCCGGATTATTTACAATTTATATCGTTCAAATCTCGTTTTACTGATGAAAAACTTTTTATATTAAATGATTTTTCCAATTTTTTAATTACGCTTGTATTTAAAATCATTGGATTACATTTACCCAAATATACTGAAATATTACAAAAAGAAGTCAAATAAATAATTTTAGAAATGGTATATCTGTCGCATTTTGGAATAAATACGGTAATCTTTATTTCTTTAAAATCTTCTGATAATTTAATTTTGCTCACTAACTCTAAAATTGCTCTGGAGTTGAAGCAAGCATTTACAGAAATAATATTAGATTTTTCTTCGCAAGGAGCAAGTGATATGAGTAAAACGTTATCCGGAACCCTTGTCAAAAGATTAGATATATAATTTTTGCTCTCTTTATCCCAAGGTTCAACTATGAATATATGAGAAAATTTATCCGAATTGATTTTTGTTTTTATTCTGTCAACAAGAGATTTTGTATTAAATCCAAATTTTTCTGACTCACATTTTTTCCCGTTTTTAAACCCTTTTGAATTTTTTGCCGCATCTATAACATTTTTATAATTATCATCTTTTATAGGAATAACCCCTTTAGAGTAAGCATTGTCTGTCGTATACAATTGACCTCTGTAAAAGTGTTCGACATTAAATAAAGAATGCTTAGTCAGGATTATCGGGCCGGGGAAAGTGGAAAAATCAAGAAGACAATTTTCATACCCCTGCCCGAACTGTCCTTTTAAATGTTTGTACTCTTTAAATTTTGGATAGGTGTGTGCTAAAACCATTTCATCGTGTGAATAAACATCTATATCTTGATTTTTTGTTTCATCAAGAATTTTCTCCAATTCTCGTAGGTTTGAGCCGACTACCATTATAGCTTTAGCAGGAATTGTAGAATATGAAACAGATACCGTATCCGGCTCTCCGTATCTTTCTTCAATTGATGTTACAATTGAAAGCACAAGTTCATTATCTGTTTTGGAAGCATCTGTAATTAATTTAAGGATTTCATTTTCAGATAATTTATTGTTAACAGAATCAAGTAATTTAAGTATTACGGAATATCCTTCTTTTGTATTTTTATTGTAACTTTCCAATGTCTGTACATTTACGCACATACTTTTTAAAAGTATAAAAAGTATTTGATACAAACTCCTTAATTCTTCCGTAAGTTCCAAAGAGCGAGTTCTGTTAGCTTTTTCTCCCTCTCTTATAGATTGAATAATGTCTGTTTTATTGTCATATTCCAAATCTGTTTGCAAAATAGCCGGTGTTATATTTTGCTCGCTGCATACTGATGTATACTTATTTACTAACTTAGGAAATTCATTTTTAAATATATCCACTGATGTTTGAAAATCTTGTTCTGAAAAATCGGGGTTAGAAACCATAATAGAAATTGTATTTAATATTAAATTTTTTAATCCAACATTTTCATACCCTAATTCTTGTAACTTTGAAACATAGTGAGCTATGTTTGCAAGATACATAACCAAAACTTCCTGCAAAGATGAAGTTTTAGGATTCACAGAGCATATACCTCTTGATATACAGCTGTTGTATTGATATTCGTCGTTATAATTGTTTGGCATAGTGTAAATATATTTTAAATCTATAAAAATTTAATCCTTAAGTTAGGTAATATACCGGTTAATCTTATAGCAGTAATTTTTAAAAGAGGATGGTTAAATCATCCTCTTTTATTAAAATTTCTATTCAATTTCTATAGCCGAAACCGGGCAAGATGTTGCAGCTACTTTAATACATTCTTCATGTCCTTCAATAGAATCGTGCTGTACTTCTGCGATATCATCAACTTTAAAAACATCTTTGCAGATTGACTCACAAGCTCCGCAAGCAATACAAGAATCGTTAATTGATACGTTCATAATTTTCTCCTTTTTTCTGTGATGAAGTTTATAAACTTCAATAACAGATTCTATCCGAAAGAAGATTTTTTGTAATAGCCGATTAGAGAAATTTTATATAAAAAAAATTGGCTGTATGTATTACATACAACCAATTTTTAATCATATTATGAAAAACTATACTAAACTCAATGGTTTAGGGCCTGCGTTAACGATTTCTGCCGGCATATTTGGATATTTAGCAGAGAAGTTTTCGTTAAACATTTGAGCCAATTTATTAGCTGCTTCATCATAAGCTGCTTTATCAGCCCACATTCCTCTTGCATCTAACATTTCATTAGGAACATTCGGACAAGATGTAGGATAATCTACATTGAATACATCGTGGTGTTTGAATTCGATTGAATCAAATGAACCGTTTAATGCAGCTGTAACCATTGCACGAGTGTAAGATAATTTCATTCTCTTAGCACCTGATGAAGCTGAACCGCCTGCCCATCCTGTATTTACTAAGTAAACCTTAGTACCGTATTGGTCAAGTTTATCACCTAACATCTTAGCGTAAACTGATGCATCCATCGGCATAAATGGTTCACCGAATAATGTTGAGAATGTAGGAACAGGTTCTGTAATACCTCTTTCTGTACCGGCTAACTTAGAAGTGAAGCCTGTTACAAAGTGATACATAGCTGCATTTTTATCCAAGCTTGAAATAGGAGGTAATACACCGAATGCATCAGCCGTTAAGAATACAACAACTTTAGGTATTCCGCCCATTGAAGGAACCTGTGCGTTATTAATATAATCAATAGGA
>CADBPN010000107.1 GCA_902796585.1 uncultured bacterium | reverse complement strand
TCTTCAGTTGTTTGTTGAGTAGGTTCGTAAATATCGATAATACGTTTATGAGTTCTGATCTCAAAATGTTCACGAGATTTTTTATCTACGTGTGGTGAACGTAATACACAATAAATACGTCTCTTGGTTGGCAAAGGAATAGGACCAGCAACTTTAGCGTCTGTTCTCTTTGCTGTTTCTACGATTTTTTCAGCTGATACATCAACTAATTTATGTTCGTATGATCTCAAACAAACTCTAATTCTTTGTCTTTTTGTATCTGTTGCCATTTTTCTTTCCTTTATTTTTGTATTTACACTCTAATCATTCAATACAGCAGGATTCAAACCAACTATATATGATTAGGCTATTACTTTCGACTATAGCATTATAATCTTATTTCAAACAAAAATAAGTGTCAACAAGGGATTTAAACTTTTGTCAAGAATTTACAAAAATTTACATTTAAACGATACAAAAAATTTTTTAGTTTTCCAACAGACTCTTTGTTTAGCTATTTTAGCAAATTATTTTTTATGAAAACCATAATCATTTGATATATCCCTACCAATTGATTTAATCTTGTTCTCAATACAACCTCGGCATTTTTCGGGTTTATCGTTTATACATATCTTCCCCGGATAAATTTCATATTTTGCTCTGTATTCAGTCCCGGTTACATTTGGCATTACAACATTTGCTCCGCTTTGCAATGCTATTATCCTTCCGTTTGGGTTTAAAGTTTCCATCGCAGTCGTTGCCGGAATATTTATTGTAGGCATATTTATTCTTGTTAATGCCATAACTTTTAAAGCAAGCCAAAAATCACCGTTTGGATAATCTTTTAACGGAGTTTGTTCATGCGATATAAACGGGCCGATTCCAACCATATCAGCATCGAGCTCTTTAAAAAATAAAATATCATCTGCAAGTGATTCTAATGTTTGATTTGGCAGACCAACAAGACACCCCGTTCCGACTTCATACCCTAAACGTTTCAAGTCGTACAAACATCTGAAACGATTTTCTATATCTGCGTAAGGGTGCATTTCTTTGTATAAATCTTTATCCGTTGTTTCAATACGAAGCAAATACCTATCCGCTCCGGCTTTTTTATATTCCCTGTATTCGTCATAAGTTTTTTCACCGATACTCAACGTCAAAGCTACATCAAACTCTTTTATTAATTTAATAATTTCAATCATTCGATTTACACTGTAATAATCATCTTCTCCAGATTGAAGAACAATTGTTTTGTACCCTAGATTTACAGCATTGTGAACATAGTCAATAATTTCATTTTTTTGAATTCTATAACGCTCCACTTCCTTGTTTAATGAACGCAAACCGCAGTATTTACATTGACGCTTACAAATATTGGAAAATTCAATTAGCCCGCGCAAATGAACATCATCTCCGACATTATCGTGACGAATCTTATCTGCTTTTTTAAAAAGCTGCTCATTATTAGTATTATCTTGAAGTATGTCTAAAATTTCTTTTTTATTCATGTATTATAATAATAAGAAAAAAAAGAATCTCTGTGAAGAGATTCTTTTTTCTTTTATCTAATATGTTTTATTAAAAACTTCCCGCAGGTTTCTTTTGCTGAGTAGCACCAGGAATAGCCTGCCAATTAGCTGCCATAATTTTCTTAAATGATTTTAAAGCAGTGTCTTCAAGCTCACCAAGCTCTTCTGCTTCCATAATTAATTCACGTAAAGGAAGCAATGCTCTTTGATCTCTTAAGACACCTAAAGCTGCTGCGGCACCAGCTCTTACTAAATCATTTTCAGAGCGATTTTTCATAACTTCGATTAAAGCCGGTACAGCTTTTTTATCGTTTAATTTACCCAAAGATGTTACGGCATATATTCTTACGTTAACCCATTCGTCGTACAACATGTTAATAATTTTATCAACACATTTTTTATTTCCGATTTCACCTAATGCACGAGTAGCATCACAACGAACGTTAACCTTTTCGTGATCTAATGATTTCATTAAAGCATCTGTAGCAACATCACCAATTTCTATTAAAGCATCTGTTGCAGTAATACAAACTTGAGAATTTTCGTCATTTAAAGCTTCTACTAAAGGTTCAACAACAATCTTTCCGCCCAAACGACCTAAAGCACGAGCAGCACGAACTCTTACATCAACGTTTCTGTCTTCTCTTAATGATTCAATTAAGTGTTCTGTGGCTTTTGAATCGCCCAATTCGCCCAATGCACGAGCAGCGTACAAACGAACGGAACCATTCTTGTCATTTTTCAAAACATTAATTAACGGTTCTACAGCTTTTGAATCACCCATTTCTCCGAGAACACGGGCAGCATTATAACGAACCTTTTCCGAACTTGACCCCATAAGGTCATTAATAAGTTCTTGAAAAGTTTTCTTTACTTGTTTCTTTTTGCTGTTTACTGTAATTGTCATACACTTTACCTCCAAATGTAAACATGGTTATCT
>CADBPN010000106.1 GCA_902796585.1 uncultured bacterium | reverse complement strand
GTAAATGGTCTTGTAGGATTATCAAGAGCCTGAGATAAGCATCTGATTTCTTTTTCCATCAACAAACCTGAAACTGCCGGTTTTACAACTTTTGCAAGTTTTGCGGTTGAAGTATGATTTCTGTGAGCTGCGCCAAAAGCATCATTTACATAGAAATCACCGAGTTTTGCAATTTCATTTGCAAAAGTCATATCGTCATCTTTAGCTTCTTCTGCTTTGTAGTAACGAATGTTTTCCAACAATGCAATTTGACCGTCTGCTAATTTTTCAACATAAGGAGCAGCTTCTTCAACAGAAGGAATAAATATAATTTCTTCACCAAAAACTTTTGCCATATATTTAGCAACCGGAGCAAGTGTAAATTCAGGATTCTTTTCTCCTTTTGGTCTGCCCAAGTGAGCCATAAGAATGATTTTTGCTCCTCTTTCCTTTAAATAATTAACAGTTGGAACAATAGCTTGAATACGAGTATCATCTGTTACATTTTTGTTTTCATCAAGAGGTACGTTGATGTCTACGCGCACTAATGCACGTTTACCCTTAATGTCACCTAAATCTTTAATTGATTTTTTCATGGTAATTTTCCTTTCTTTATAAAATGCTCTCTTAATATCTGCATGAATATTGTAACTGAAACAAAATAAAAATGCTTATTATAATTTTTGTATACTTAAATTAATATTAATAAAAGAAGATTTTTAATTATTATGCAGACAATTATGATATTATAGATAAAAAGAGATTTAAATGTCGCAAAATATTAATAAAAACAGAATTTTACTTTCTCAAATGGCACCACACGTTCATTCATTCAATGTTGGTGAAAATAAAGTTGATAAATTGTACAAATGGCTCTGTGAATGGATTAAGCAAAAATTGAAATCCGGAGAAATTAAGCCGGGGGATTTTCTTCCGCCCAAGGGAGAGCTCGCTTTTCACATAGGTGTAAGCAAAGGAACCGTTCAAAATGTATACAGACTTCTTGAAGATAGCGGTTTAATAGAATCCAAACAGCGCATCGGTACATATATAAAGGCAATTGGACAAGAAAATAGTATTGAGAAACTTACTTCCAAACAACAAATAACTTGTCAAAAAATCAAGCAGTATATTCTGGAAAAGCAATATCAAATTGGAGACGAATTGGTTTCCATAAGGACATTGAGCAAAGAACTTTCTGTTTCAACTGCAACAATCAGAATTGCTATAAATACATTAATATTTGAAAAAATTCTTGCAAAAAATAACAATGCATTTATAATTAATAACTTGAGTTTTCCGGCAAATCATGTGGAACAGGAAACACTGGTTCAAAAAATATCAAAGAAAATTAAGAATTATATAGGTCAAAATCTAAAATCAGGAGAAAAACTTCCTTCCAATAAAGAATTTGCAAAAAAATATAATGTAAGTGTAAAAACTATACACGACTCAATAAAAGATTTGGAACATAACGGTATTGTGAGAATACGACGGGGGCAATACGGTACAACCGTAGCAGAAAAAGAAGAACATTCCAGGTTATATAATTATGAAAAAACCGAAATAAAAATTAAAAATTTCATTTCCAAAAACTGTGAAATTGGTGATAAATTACCATCGATACGTGAATTGGCAAAATATACAAATGTAAGTGTAAAAACAGTAAAAATAGCGCTTGATAACCTTATGGAAGACGGATACGTAACCATTAGGAGAGGAAGAAACGGCGGAACTTTTATTACTGATATCCCGCAAGACATAAATGAATCATACACCTGGCTTGCAATTAATCCTGAATATTTGGAAAATATTAACTAATTGAGTTCGCGGGAAAAATACAAATTTTGTTTTTTTAAGCTCTTATTCTTCCGTAATTCCATCCGGAATAAATTTAAGATTTTTTATTACAATATAATCTTCCGAAAATTCCACATTTTCGCCGTTATTTAGTATAAAATATGTAGAACCCGAACCGGACATAATAGAATTCGGCAGAACTGTTTTTATATGTTGAAGTTCTTTGTAATCATCAAAAACGGCATATTCTAAATCATTGTACAAAAAATCATCAATAGGTTGATGAGAATTGATTGCACGTATCATCTTTTCTGTCATATCGTTTTTAGGTTTAATTTCTTTTTCCGCATATTTTGTATATGCTTCTTTTGCCGAAATTCCCAAATTTTTAGGTTTTATCAAAGTAACATGAGAATCAAAGAAAGGCAGTTTTTCCGTTTTTTCACCTCTTGATGTTGCAAGAATGCACCCGCCTTCAAGACATACATTTAAGTCAGAACCTAATTTTGCACATAATTCATGAAGTTTTTCTTTTGAAAAGATATCATTAAATAATTTATTAAGTCCGTATAATGTACCTGCTGCGTCTGTACTTCCCCCCGCAAGTCCCGCAGCTACCGGAATGTTTTTTGTTATATTTATACTTATTTTATAGTTTTTTATAAAGCTTTCTTCTAAAAATAATTTTGCCGCTTTATATACTAAATTTTTTTCATTATATGGAATTTCTTCAGAATTTCCTGATAATAATATTTTTTCTTCTGACGATTTTTCTATAATTATGTCTAAATAATCATACAGATTTATAAGCTGCATGATACTTTTAATATTGTGAAATCCGTCTTCTCTTTTATTTACGATTTCAAGCGTCAAATTAATTTTTGCCGGACATTTAATTTTAATATTTTTCATATTTGAATTTTACAAACAAAACATTTAAAGAGCAAGAAAAGGATTATTAAAGACAAATTGTCCATTAGTAAAAGCTTGCATTTGTAAGCTTTTAACCTATTACAATTAATCACTTTTTAGCTTTTTTATCCTCTTTACTTTAAGAGTTATTTTTTATACTATTAAGAAAAGGAGAAAGTATCTGATGGCTGATAATAAATATAAAAGAGTATTGCTTAAAATAAGCGGAGAGGCGCTCTTAGGAGACCAACAATTTGGAATAGATCCTAAACCGGTAGAAATGATTGCAGATGAGATTCGTTCGATATACGAAAGAGGAGTAGAAATAGCAGTTGTTGTTGGCGGCGGGAATATATTCAGAGGAATGAAGAATAGTGCAAAATTAGGAATGGACCAAGCTTCCGGTGACTACGTAGGAATGCTTGCCACTGTTATGAATGCTGTATGTCTTCAATGCGCGCTTAAGAAAATTGAAGTAGAGTGTCGTGTAATGACTGCTATAGCAATGAATCAAATAGCAGAACCATATTATAGACACAGAGCCATAAGACACCTTGAAAAAGGCAGAGTTGTAATATTTGCAGCCGGAACAGGAAATCCATTCTTTACAACAGATACAGCATCGGCACTGAGAGCTTCCGAAATAGGAGCTGATGTAATGCTTATGGCAAAAAATGGTGTAGACGGAGTTTATACTGATGATCCGAAAACAAATCCGAATGCAAAAAAACTTGATGTGATATCATACGCTGATATTATTCAAAAAGATTTGAAAATCATGGATACTTCTGCATGCGCTTTATGTAAACAAAACGGCATTCCTATTATAGTATTTGATTTCAAAGCGCAGGGAAGTCTTGTAAAAATAATGAATAATGAAGCGGTAGGAACATTTATAAGCTAACATAAATTATGTTACAAAAATTGTTTAAATAAGACGATTCTTTGTAATATAATTAGTATGTGGTATTATATTTATATTATATGATTTATTGAGGATAGATAAAGGAGAAAATAATGTCAGACGCTATTGATGAAATGTTTTTATTTGGCGAAGAAAAAATGGAAAAAGCAATCGGGCAAATGAAAAAAGATTTTGCATCTGTTAGAACGGGAAGAGCAAACCCTGGTATTTTGGATAAAGTTATTGTAGAATACTACGGAGCTCCTACACCAATCCGACAAATGGCACAAGTAAGTGTATCAGAAGGTACAACACTTGTTATCACTCCTTTTGATAAAAGTATTATGAAAGAGATTGAAAAAGCTATTATAAAGGCTGAAATCGGAGTTGCTCCGAACAATGATGGCTCTTGCATACGTTTAAACTTCCCTCCTTTAACAGAAGAAAGAAGAAAAGAAACTGCTAAAGAAGTTAAAAAATACGGGGAAGATACAAAAATAGCAATCAGAAATGTAAGACGCGATATGGTCGATTCTTTGAAAAAAATTGAAAAAGATGAAAATCTTCCCGAAGATGTAGTAAAAGATAATCAAGACCAAATACAAAAAATCACTGATAAATATGTAGGAATAGTTGATTCTTTAGTAAGTGAAAAAGAAAAAGAGGTTATGACTGTATAATGCAAATCAGTAAAAGCGTAACCAGACTAATAATGGGATTAATTATTGGTTTCTCCGCATTGTTTGCAATTCTTGCCGGCGGATTGCCGTTAGTTGTGTTGTGCTTGATTGTAGTTGTGTTAGGCGCAAAAGAATATTCCAATATATTAGAACATAAAGGTTTTCTGCCAAGTTACAAAATTATTGTTATTTGCAGTTTATTATTTGCAGTAATTGCATATTTCAACAGGTTGGATTTGATACCGTTGGCGCTTACCGTTTCAACATTTATGGCATTTATGTGGGTTCTGTTTAGAGGCAAACAACCATATATTGCAAATGTTGCAACAACGATTCTCGGATTTGTATATTGTGGCTGGTTCCCATTGCATTTAATTTTTTTAAGAGATATTGGATGCTGTGATACGGTTTTTGATGGTTTAATAAAATATAATACTTCTATGGAGGGTGCAGCATACGCTATATTAATGCTTTTATCTGTTATTCTAACAGATTCATTTTGTTATTATGCAGGAGTACAATTCGGAAAACATAAATTGGCGGAAGTTATAAGTCCAAATAAAACCATAGAGGGAGCTATCGGCGGAACTTTGATGTGTGTAATTTTTTGTTTCGTATTTGGCGTTTGGGCTCTCAATCTTCCATGGTACCATACATTAGTATTGGGATTGCTTATCGCTACTTTCGCTCAGATTGGTGATTTATGTGAATCAATGATTAAACGTGATGCGGGAGTTAAAGATTCAAGTGATATAATTCCGGGGCATGGCGGATTTATGGACAGAACTGATAGTTATATCTTGACAATTCCTGTTGTATATTATTATTTACAATTTTTTGTACAAAATAATTTTATAGATATCATTAAAGGTATTTTATAATGCTGAAAGAATTATTTGGCGAAGGAGACGAAGAACTCATTAAAAAGGCTCTTACTCATCCTTCTTATACAAAAGAAAACAATATTGATGATTTGGAAAACTATGAAAGATTGGAATTTTTTGGAGATTCAGTTTTAAAACTTTTTACATCTAAAATTTTGTATGAAGTTTATCCGACTTCTCCGGAAGGGGATCTTTCAAAAATTCGTTCAATTCTTGTGTCTGATGCAATTTTAGCCAAAGTTGCCATCAAAATAGGTTTAGACAAATTAATCATTTTGGGGCATTCTGAAGAAAAACAAGGCGGAAGAAAACGTGAATCAAATATTGCATGTTCACTGGAAGCGTTACTTGGCGCATATTACTTGAGCGGAAAAGAAAAAGAAATTGAAAAATTTATAAGAGACTACGTAATTGTTTTTGCGGAAGATGTAGATAAGCATTTTGAAAAATATAATGCTAAAGATATTTTGCAACAGTATACTCAAGGGTATAACAAAACCCGCCCGGAATATAATGTAACAGATATAAAAGGTCCGGCTCATAAACCTGAATTTGTTGTAGAAGTCATCTGGGAAGGAAAGTTATTAGCTACTTCAACCGGCAGTTCCAAAAAAGAAGCAGAACAAAACGGCGCGTATGAAGCTTGCAAAAAACTTGAGATTATTAAGAAATAACTATCAACCAAGTTGCGTAATAAAAGTTTACACAAATTTTTCTGAAAATTTGATATTTACTCAATTTACATGTATAATTTATTAAGTGTAAATTTTACAATATAGGAAATATGAAATGGCGCTAAATTTTCAAGATTTAATTTTAAACTTATCACGTTTTTGGTCTGATTACGGTTGTATAATCCAACAACCTTATGACATCGAAAAAGGGGCATCTACAATGAACCCTGCAACTTTTCTTCGTGCATTAGGGCCGGAACCATGGCAAACAGCAATGGTTGAACCATGCAGACGTCCTACAGATGCAAGATATGGTGAAAACCCGAATAGATTAGGACATTATTTTCAATATCAAGTTATCTTGAAACCATCACCGGATAACGCTCAAGAACTTTATTTAAAGAGCTTGGAAGCTATGGGTATTGATTTAAGCAAACATGATGTTAGATTTGTAGAGGACAATTGGGAATCACCTACTTTGGGTGCTGCCGGTGTTGGCTGGGAAGTTTGGCTTGACGGAATGGAAATTACTCAATTTACATATTTTCAACAAGTTGGCGGATTAGAAGTTAAGCCTGTAGCGTTAGAAATAACTTACGGCTTGGAAAGAATTGCCATGTATATTCAAAACAAAGAATCCGTTTTTGATATTATGTGGAATAATTCGCTAAAATATGGAGATATTTACCTTCAAAACGAAATAGAACAATCAAAATACAACTTTGAATATTCAGATGCAGAAAGACTTTTCAGCTTATTTGATTCTTACCAGAAAGAAGTTGATAATTGTGTTAATGCAGAACTTGTACTTCCTGCTTATGATTATGTTTTAAAGTGTTCTCATACATTCAATTTGTTGGATGCCAGAGGTGTAATTTCTAAAGACGAACGCATAAACTTTATTAACAGAGTTCGTACAATGGCTTCTGCTGTAGCAAAATTATATGTTGAACAACGTCAAAAATTGGGATTTCCGCTTTGTAAATAAAGCGAATGAGTAAATCTGTAAAACGGAAATATATAGTTGATTGTTAATGTTAGACAGTGCATGACTTACATTATAGTCAGTAGCTAAAACCACAAATAACAGTTTATAACAATTTTCTATTTTCCATTTTCCATTAAATAACGAAAGGCTAAAAATGACACTACAAAACATACTGCAAAACCTTCTAAAACGAAAAAATCCTGACGATGCACTTGAAAGTGCAGCAAAGGGAGGATTAGAAAAAACTCTTGGAGTCTGGGATTTAATCATTTTAGGCGTTGGTGCAATTATCGGTTCCGGTATTTTTGCAGTTGTTGGTCTTGCGGCTGCCGGTTCTGCAGATGGTGCAACTCCCGGTGCAGGTCCTGCGCTTATAGTGTCAATGGTTGTTGCGGCAATCGCCTGCGTATTTTCTGCTCTTTGTTTTAGTGAATTTGCATCTATGATACCGGTAGCAGGCGGAGCTTATTCTTATGCTTATGCAACATTGGGTGAATGTGTAGCTTGGCTTGTCGGTTGGATATTAATGCTTGAGTACGTTATAGCATTTATTGCTGTATCTTGTGCCTGGGCAAATTACGTTATCCAATTCCTCAAAGGCTTTGGACATGTGCTTCCCGCGTGGCTTACAAATCCTCCGATATGGCTTGTAAGCGATTTCAGAACAGCAGTTCATTCATTATCAAATCAAGGTGTTGACTACCATTCAGTTATTCCGACAATATGCGGTATTCCTTTTTCAATCAATTTACCGGCTGCATTAATTATATTATTTATAACAATGACATTGGTTCGAGGAACAAAAGATTCTACAAAAATGGCAACTTTTATGGTTGTATTAAAGCTTGGAATAATTGGTTTATTTATACTTTCAGGATTATTTTTTGTAGAACCTGCTAATTGGACTCCTTTTGCACCAAACGGATTAAGCGGTGTGTTTATGGGTGCATTTATAATCTTTTTTGCATACATAGGTTTTGATGCTCTTGCAACAACGGCAGAAGAATGTAAAAATCCTCAGAGAGATTTACCAAGAGGAATTATAGGCTCACTTATCGTTACAACTATTGTTTATACGCTTGTTGCTCTTGTTCTTACCGGTATGTACAGGACTCAGGGGAATGTTGCTCCGGAATTTATCGGCGCTCCTTTAGCTTATGCAATGGAAAATGTATTACATGGCTGGGCTGCAAAGGCAGTTCCCGGATTTATGTCTGTTGGTATAATTGCCGGTCTTACATCAGTCCTTCTTGTTATGCAAATGGCTGCAACAAGAATTTTGTACGTAATGAGCCGCGACCACTTTTTACCGAAAGCGTTTCAAAAATTACATCCTAAATTTAACACACCTCACGTTCTAACCTGGACAGTTTGTATTGTTTCAATTTTCGGAACACTTACTTTGAATTTGGATGCAGCAGCAGCGCTCTGTAATTTCGGTACTTTTACATCATTTATAATTGTTTGCGTTGCAGTTTTAATATTGAGAAAAATTGATCCGGATAGACCAAGACCATTCAAGGTTCCGTTTTGCCCTTGGTTTCCTCTTGCAGGAATCGGATGCTGCGGCGGATTAATGTTATTTATGATGATAACTTCTAAGGGTGAGTCAGCAAAACTTTCTACGGAATTATTTATAGCATGGATCATTATGGGCGCATTGATATACGCAACATACGGATATCACAAAAACAGACGCGCAGAAAAAGAGTTAGTCGAAAATAAAGAAATAGCGGAAAAAGATAATGTTGAAATCAATATTTAAAAATTTAATAAAATGTAAAACCCCTCAAGAATTGATAGATGAAGGGGTGAATTCGGAATTAAAGAAAACGTTAAATGCCTTTGATTTAATAGTTCTCGGAATTGGTGCAGTTGTAGGAACCGGAATTTTTACAATTATCGGAAGTGCTATTGTCGGTTCATCTGACGGCCCCGGAGCAGGAACTGCTATTGTCATATCAATGCTTTTGGCTGCAACAGCAAGTGTTTTTTCTGCATTATCTTATTCTGAGATTGCGGCTATGATACCTGTTGCAGGAAGTGCGTACACTTATACTTATGCAACAATGGGCGAATTTATGGCATGGATGGTTGGCTGGATATTAATGCTGGAATACGCAATCGGAAATATTACTGTAGCCAGCGCTTGGACAGGATATTTTGTTCAGTTTTTAAAGGGATTCAAACATATTTTACCGGCTTTTGTAGTCAATTGTCCTTTATGGCTTAGAAATGACTATCGTACAATGTATGAATTATGCAACAAATACGGCTGGAATCCGCAAGATGCAATGCCGTTTTTACATTTACCGTTTGGTATTGATATACCGTTTGCAATTAATATTCCGGCAATAGCAATTGTATTTATTTTGACATTACTGTTAATAAAAGGTGTAAAAGAATCAACAAAAGTTGCGACAATAATGGTTGGAGTTAATATGTTTATTATACTTTCATTCATTGTTGTTGGTTCTTTTTATGTAAGACCGGATAATTGGGGAATGAATTTGGCAGCTTTTGCTCCGAACGGAATTGAAGGTATTTTCTCCGGTGCATTTGTAATTTTCTTTGCATATATTGGATTTGATGCCATTTCTACGGCAGCAGAAGAAACTAAAAATCCGCAAAAAGACTTGCCTATTGCGATTATGGGAACACTGGTTATATGTACGATATTGTATGTTTGTGCAGCGCTTGTTTTAACAGGAGTTGTTCCGTTGAGCTCAATTGATACGCAAGCGCCGTTAGCACACGCTATGAGATTCATAGGAATGAATTGGTATGCAGGACTTATTTCTGTCGGCGCACTTTGTGCCTTAACTTCTGTACTTCTCATTTATCAACTTGGTACAACGAGGATTTTATGGGCAATGAGCAGAGATAATTTCTTACCCAAATCACTGAATGCAGTACATAAGAAATACAAAACACCGCATGTTATGACATGGCTTTCAGGACTCGTTGTTATTATTTGTGCACTGTTTATGGATTTAAATTTGTCGGCAGAACTGTGTAACTTTGGAACGTTTACATCGTTTATAATCATCTGTATTGCGGTACTGATATTAAGAAAAACAGAACCAAACAGACCAAGACCATTCAAGGTTCCGCTTTGTCCTTGGTTTCCTATTTTTGGAATTTTAACATGTTTGGCGCTTATGTATTGCAAATTTTCTGCAAAAGCAACATCTGCTCTGTATTTCATAATATGGCTTGCAATAGGTGTTGCGATATATGCAGGATACAGTTACCATTCAAAACGCAGAGAAGAACTGGAATAACAGTAAAATAATGAAGACATGCCACCTCCATAATCAGGGAGGTCGCAGACGTTAGCGACGGATAGCAGCGTTACGTATGCGGGCGGGTAGTTTAAGAGGGAAGACTCTCTCCAGTGTGAAAATTATGCACCGTATTTTGTAAACCTGCCATTTTTGTACACAAAGTAGCTGCCGTCTTTATCCTTGTATACAAGCGGATTCGTTGTAGCTTTTAAATTTTGTCTTCTTGCAAGTCGGTATATTCTGTGACGAAGACGTATGGAAGGTTTGACAGAGGTGTCTGTTTCAACCGCATATTCTTCAAAATCTTCTTTATGCGGATTCCAAACGTATGTTATACCGTCTTTGGTGAATAATCCATCATCTGTTTCTGTATATCCTTTATCTTGGGCAACACTTTCTGCTGTTCTTTGAGGTTCAATATCTTCAAAAACGTATCCTTCTTCTTCAAGCAAGGCTTTTATTTCTTCGTCGGAAAGATCTTCAATAGCAGCTTCGTCTAAATTACCTGTCAGCTTTGGAGCGTTTGCAGGTTGAGAAGAAGCAGGAGGAGTTATCGGCTGCATAGTTTTAGGATCAACGACATCCAGTTCTAAAAGCATAGTTCTTCCGGAATCGGTGTTTGATTTAATATAGAACTTACCGTTCTTTTCATATACTCCTGGATGGTTAGTTCTGTTATACCCGAATAAGAGCGGGAGTACTAAATCATATTCCTCCTGTGAGCCTTTCATTAAATCATCATATTTTCCTGCTAATAAATCGTCGCCGTAATAACTATGTATTTCTACGTATTTTTGTGTAACAGAATCCCAGCAGTACACTTTTCCGTCCTTAGCTGTATATATTCCGGGCCATTTAGTCGGTATCATAGCGTCACCGTTAGAATCAACAGGAGCTTTTGACGGAACCTTTGTTTCATAGACTTTCATGTCTGAAGTATAATACACCGGATGGTCTGTCGTATCTTCAAAACGATTAACTACATATACCGCACATTGCTCATTTTGCCAACTTGTTCCTCCTGCCATCATTGAATAAGCATTTTCCATACCGGCAATTTTGAACCTGAATACTTCACCGTCAAAATAGAATTCTGTCAATACATCCCCGTATTTTGCTAATATTTTCGGAACAAGAGCTTCCAGTTGTTTCCAAAATTCTTGTCTGTCGGATTCGTTTTTCCATTTTAGCCCTTCTCTTCCATTTTTGCTGCTGTCAACATTTCCATGGAGAATAGAACCACCGTATTCAAAATAGATATACGGTCCGCCATATCCTGCTCTTGCATAATATTTATTATAAAGAGGAGCTGTCAAATCACCAATCCAATTCATTATTTCATTCATCAAATCTTTATCACAATCAATTGGTTTATCACCGCTTAAAGCTTCAACTTCAATATTTGTATCCACATTATCAGACGAATAATTTTCCATATTGTTTCTGATTTGCTCCATTAATTCATATTCCGCAGCTTCAATATTATCCATGGTTGCAAAATAGTTTACATGTTCAGGGTTATTACCAACTAAATATCTTACCATTTCTGTCATGCTAAATGTAATCGTTTTAAAATATGCGCCTTCGCCGGAAGATCCGCCCATTTTTTCCACTAATTGAATCAATTTTGCTTCTTTTGTTTTGTTAGAATCTTTTTGGCTTACTCCTGCTGCAAATGCAAGAACTCTCTCCCAGCCGCCTTCTTCTTCACCGAATCTGTCGAGCCAATTTGCATCGAGATTAAAAGTTGATGTTTTACCGTAGGTTGCAAAAACTTCCATTGACTCAAGCCAATAATTCCATTCTCCATACTGATCACCAATTTTGTCAGGAAAATCAGCCTTCATGTTTGATACAACTTTTCTGAATTCAGCTGTCGCTTCTATTCTTTCTTTATCGTAATATTTATTTCCGTTATATGAAGAAGTTCCCCTGTCACAACTAACAATTGCATCATAATATTGCTCAAGGGTTAATGTTTCGCCGTCAGTTGAACCATTCCTTTGTAAGAAATCGGATACCAATTGGTCAATAGCGGAATCATCTAAGTATGATGATACAGAATTTTTAGGAATTCCCATTAAATTCAAAAATCCTGCCATACATGAAGGATCAATATGTTTCTTTTTTTCTAAATATGCTTTAAGTGATTGTTTGAATCTATTACCAAAAATAAGATTACCGTTTGTATCAATTTCTACTTGATATATAGGTGAGTTCTGAACTGTAGGGTCACCATCTTTGTAAGAATCACTGCTCCAGACTTGTATATCACGCAGCAATATACTCATCTGTTCTTCTTTTACCGCTCTAACATCAGCGTCAGTATAATTATTTGCAGGAACTTTTGTAGTCGGAACTCTTTCAACTGCATTATAGTTTATTTCTCTTCTGTTATTTGACAATAATACCGTTTCAGACCCGTATCCTCCGGGGTTTACATCAAACGAGAATTCACCGCCGGTTCCTGCTGTACTTCCCGAACCTGAAGGAGTTGTCGTTCCGCTTGTTCCATTTGAACCGGATGTTGCGGGTGTGTTTGCAGGATTTGTAACACCTCCGCTGCCACTTGTACCATTCGTATCACTTATATCGTCAGTAGGACTCATTGCCGGACTTTGAGACGTATTATTAGATGAATTATTTGTTTGTTCGCTTAAAAATGCATCACGTTTTGCTTTATAATCCGGGTCTATGACATAACATTGCAGAAGCCCATCCGGAACAAACCAATATTTTCTCATTGTTGTATTATTCTCTTCTCTGTGCATAGAGTTTATATAATCCTCAATACTTATTCTCAAAACAGTATTGGGGTCGCTATATTGGGTTACATATATATAGTTATCATCAATTTTTTTTATAAAACATTGTTCTGTAATAACTTTACCTTCTACACTCATGATACCTGAATTAATAGGAAAAAATCTGGCAACAAGATCAATTCCTGCATCAATGGCTTGTCTAATGGAATTTAATTGTTCTCTATACCAAATTTGATAATTTTCTATCGTTATCGGTAATGGGGGATTAATCCCATGTTCTCCAAAATCATTAAAGACTCTGTCATCATTAGTTCCATAACCGTTGTTTGCATAAAAGTATCCAAAATTGTACAGCATTGTGCTTTCAGCTTTAGGGTTTTTAATACCCCTTATCATTGACATTCCCCAAACCGAAGGATCTACAGGGTATCCCAACTCATAATTTCTATCGAAAACATCGGTTATATCAATATTTTGTTGATTAGGGTGTTCCGCTATATACTGTTCGGTTCGATCCTTAGCTTCTTCATACAACCTTGCCAATCCCATATCCATTAATACTAATTCATAACGATTATAATATTCAGGATGTGTTTGAGCAATTCTTTTAGCTGCTGCAACATCAGAAGCTGAAAACACTGTAGCAGTGTAACCCATATTAACCATGACCGAACCGTCATTTCTGATTGTGACAGCATCCTTTATACACTTTTCACCGGATTCATTTCCTACTAATCCTTGAAGTTCCATTAAATCACGACATGGACTGTTTACCCAAATGGATGAATTAAAAAGTTCCTGTAGATTGTGAGTTGTGGCATTCAAAAGTAAAATTCCGTTATTTTTCATTTTATAAGAACCGTTACTGTTTTCGTAAAAATATTCATTTATCTCAGATTGAGAGATTTTAAATGTTTGTACGATTTCTTGTGCTGTATATGTTACACCTTGTGCAGGATATTTTATATGGTTAGGTAATTCTATAACTGTCTTATCGTCAATTTGTGATTCTGCAGCTTCTACAGCGCAAAAAATGTCATAGGACTTGCCATTGAAATTAAATCTGGCTTCTACTTGTTTATTAAGGGTTGCATTATGATTATCTATACTATCAACCCAAATATTTATTGCACCTTTTGCTTTGAGCCCTATTTTTAATTCTTCGGGAGTTAAGTTCCCTTGTATAAATAATGTAATAAAATCCTCGAAACTTATGGTTTTTACTAAATCCTCTACTGTACCATAATTTCCGTCAGTTCTAACTTCATTAGCACCAATTATATCAAATTCACAACCTTTATACTGGGTTGTCGATTTTGTTGTTGTATCAACTCCTGAATTTTCTCCGTCTACTTCTTGACCATGTTTTATCCCTACTGTCTTGCCGGTTGATAAATCATAAAAATACTTTCCGTTAATTTCTGTCATAATATTATATCCTTTTTTGTTAATACCAGAATTATTTTACTAAGCTTTTTTCATCATCTTGTTTAATGATGTTGTAACAAATATATTCTTTGTCATTATCCAAGCACAATCTGAATACATCTCCGCGTGATATCACAACACATTTTGCAGATCCGATTGTAAGAAATGTTTTCTCTTTATCTATATGCAAAATTTCTTTTGCAAATTCTTTGGCTTTGTCGATGTTTGTTATGTCTTCTAATACTTGTATTTTTGATTTAAATTTCTCGTACTCTTTTGTATCATTTTCTTCTTGTGTGTTTACGCTCTTTATGTCATTAAAGCCTGCTTGTGCGTATTCATACTGCTTTAACATATAATCTTTTTTATTTTCCATGGTTTCCATCCTATTTAAATGCATTCATGTAATATTACGGTCGTTTTTTCTAAAACTTTAATGAATTTCAAAAAATTGTTACAAAAATACATAAATCGGTTTATATTTTTTAATATTCTATAATTTCAAAAATTATTTTTTCTTGTAAAAACAGGTATTTTGTAATACAATTTTTTTATATTAGGGGGATATTGTATGAAGTTTGTTGCAAATAAGGACGATTTACTAAATGGTATAAAAATTGTTGAAAGAGCTACTGTTGTAAAAGGTTTACAACCTGTTTTAGCCAACGTTTTAATAGAAACGGTCGGCACAACTCAAATAAGATTAACCGCAACTGACTTTGATTTAACAATTGTCACGCTTATTAGCGCAACAATAGAAGAAGAAGGAAGTTTTACTCTTCCTGCAAGAAAATTAAGTGAAATCCTTTCAAGAGTAAACGGAGAGCTGGTTAAGATAGAAGTTAACGGTTCAACTGCAACAATTACTTGCAAAAACTCTAAATTTGATGTCATAGGAATTTCTGCAAATGAATTTCCAAAAAGAGATGAAGTAATTTCAGATAATGATTGTATGGAAATTGAAGGTGAGCCTTTTACAAAAGCAATAAGACAGGTCGTTTCAGCAGCTGCAGGGTATGAAACAAATAACCTTTTGTCCGGTGTTTTTTGTCAGGTTAACAAGAATATTCTGGAAATGGCAGCAACAGACGGTAACAGACTTGCAAGAGTAAGATCTGTGGTTAAAAACAGTTCAACAAATGAAGAAAATCCGTTTGAAATGCTTATTTCTTCAAAAGTTCTTGCAGAACTTTCTAAAATTTCACTTTTAATCCAATCTGATTTAATTAAAATTTGCAAAGAAGATAAAAAAATTGTCATTGAAATCGATAAAACAAAAATTATTACAAGATTAATGCAGGGACAATTCCCCAAATACAATCAATTGATTCCGCAAACATTCCCAAGAGAAGCGACAATTGATAAAAATGATTTAATTTCTGCACTTGAAAGAGTTGCCGTTATGGTAAATGAAAAAAACAGTATTGTAAAATTTGAATTTGCGGATAACACTTTAAAATTGTCCGGAGACTCTCCTGAAGCAGGTAATTCTCAAGATGTATTGGATATTAAATACACCGGCGAACCGCTGCCAATTGCTTTTAATTACAAGTTTATATTAGAATTTCTTAAAATAGTTGAATCTGAAGAAGTAAAAGTTCAATTGAACAGTTCGCTTTCTGCAACGGTATTTGTACCTTGTTCAGAAGAGGATTATTTGTATCTTGTAATGCCGGTTCAATTGAGAAATTAAGAGGGGTAATGGTATATGAGAGGGAAAGCTTTTAAGTTTGGAGATAATATTTCTACTGACCATATTGCACCGGGAAGATTATTCCATTTGAGATCTGATTTAGTTGAATTTTCTAAACATGTACTTGAAGATGCCGACGAAAACTTTGCAAAGGAAATGAAAAAAGGCGATTTTGTTGTTGCAGGAAATAATTTTGGTCTCGGTTCTTCAAGAGAACACGCTCCGCAAATTATTAAAATTGCCGGAGTCGGTGCTGTAATTGCAAAATCTTTTGCAAGAATTTTCTATAGAAACGCTATAAACATAGGTTTACTTGCGATTGAATGTGATACAGACGGAATTGATGCCGGAGATGAGTTGGATTTAGATATAAAAGAGGGTGTTCTTAAAAACTTAACAAAAGGCACAATAACAATGATAGAACCGCTTCCTGATGTTATGATACGACTTCTTGAAGACGGCGGACTTATTGAACATATTAAAAAGAACGGTGATTTAGTTTTAGGCTGACTTTAAAAACAAGGTGGAGTTATGTATAAATTAGGAATTATAGGGTATCCTTTAGGACATTCTATCTCAGCAGTTATTCAAAAAGCCGGATTGGAAACAATCGGAGAAAATGGCACTTATGATGTTTTAGAAACTCCGCCGGAAGATTTAATAACAAGGATTAAATATCTTAAAACCAACGGATATAACGGATTTAATGTGACAATACCTTTGAAAGTCCCTATGTCACTTTTTCTTGACGATATTGATGATTATGCAAATATTGCAGGCTGCGTGAACACAGTTAAAATAGGTGAAAATAAATCATTCTTTGGTTATAATACTGATATTTACGGCTTTAAAAAAGCTATTCCTTCCGAAATAGACTTGAAAGGTAAAAACGCAAGTATTTTGGGAACCGGCGGAGCTTCCAGAGCTGCGGTTGTAGGACTTGCAGAGAGAGGTGTGGGTTCTATAGATTTTTATACAAGAAACATAATTAACTCGCGGCAAACTCTTGAATACGTAAGAGCAAAATTCCCCCATATAGAGTTTAATGTATATCAAATTCAAAATATAAGAAGTTTATCTGGAACATCAATTGTGGTAAATGCTACCCCAATCGGTATGAAAGGGTATATGGCAGATCAGATGCCATTAGAGAGAGCGGATTTAGATAAATTAAATTCTGATTGTGTAGTTTATGATATAGTTTATAATCCAAATAAAACTATTTTGATTCAAGAAGCACAAAAAAGAGGACTGAAAACTATCGGCGGCTTAGATATGTTGATTTATCAAGCAGAGCGCGCATTAGAAATCTGGACAGGTAAAAAACCTGATACTAATGTCATGAAAATAGCAGCATTGGAAGCATTGTAGAATTATAACAGGATTTGTGTGCCGATAAGAATTCTATGTGAATCTTTTGTTTTATCGTTTTGACAGAAAACATAATTCAACATCAATCTTAATGATTGACCTTTTATAAAATAATTTAAACCTGCAGAATACTCTCGTTTTGTGTTGTGGGAAATTTTATTATCAGGATTAAATTGATCGTATCTAATAAGTGCGTGAAGTTTGGGTGTAACTTTATATCCGGCTGTTGTGTAAAAACCGCTTGCGTGTTTTGTTGTTGTATCAACTGTGCTGTTGTATCCGTTTGCATTTGACCACTCAAAATCTGCAAAAAACTTTTTGTATTCATACCCGACATAGGCACCTGATATAAAATAGTTCGTATTATTTCTTCCTGCGCTTATACCTCCGCCAATTTTTAAACTTCCATATTTCCCTTTAGTTTTACCTAAAGGTTTCAAGTTTGCCCAACCTGTAAATTCTGCTCCCGGGAAAAAGCTTTTGAAGCAGACATCAGAACTGTATCCGCCAAGGTCATATTCAATAAGCGGATAATCCCCTTTTACTCTAACACCGACTTTTCTTACATTTCCTATCGTTCTGGATATTTGTGAACGTGCAACAAACGGATGCAACATCGCACTCATACCGCCTTCGACACCTGTTGGAGTTCTCGAATTACCTACAAGAATGGTATGATGAGGTATCGATTTATTTGCGATATACATATTGCTGGGTAAAAATTGCAGAAAAGAATAATTATGCTGCGGAGCCATTCTTAAACGCGCTTCGTAGTATGTTTCAGAACCTCTGAATTTACCGTCAATACCGGCATCAAGCATACTAAAATCTTTAGTAACGTCCGTATCATCACTTTGAATATTTACACTTAAATTTCCTCTGTAACCAAAAAACGGGTGAATACTCTCTACAAAACCATGTTGAGGTTTTAATGTTGTTATATCATCCAATAAATAATGAATTTGGTTAGTGTCTTCTATTTCCAAATGTTTTATATTTTGGATTTTTTCGTATAAAGTAAGCTCCGATTTTTTTTCATTAGTCGAAACATTTTCAACCGTATCATTTTCTGAATCACTAAGCGTAAACCCCGCATCTACATCAAGTACAACTTCTTCTTCCGCAAAAGTCAATGGGGATAATATTAAAAACAAAACGCAAAGTGCAATAATTTTTCTCATAAGAAAATTATATCACAGATTTTCAGCCGGTTCTAATGAATGAATTAATTACCGATATAATTTTTTAAACCTGAAGTTAAATTTTTATTTTTACAAAGTTTTTTTAGTTTTGAAATTGCTCTGTTTTCAATTTGACGAATTCTTTCTCTTGATACACCGTATATTGAACCGATTTCATCAAGCGTTTTTTTATTACCGTCAGTATTCAAACCAAACCTTAAAATTAAAACATCTCTTTCTTTTTGGCTTAATTGCTCTAACATATTTTTGATATCATCTATCATACTTTCTTGTGAAACGATATTGTCAGGAGCTATTGTCGATTCATCTACAATATAGTCAATAATTTTATTTGAATCATCTTTTTGTCCGGTAGGAGTGTCAATGCTTATAGTAGACTGTGTAGACTTAATAATTGAAGTAAGCTTGGAAACAGAGATTCCCATTTCGTCAGCAATTTCTTGCTTATTAGGAATTCTTCCCAGTTTTGTCGTCAAGTCCATTGTTGCTTTTTTTATTTTATTAATAGACTCTATTAAGTGTATAGGCAATCTTATTATTCTTGCTTTATCTGCAATTGCTCTTGTTATAGATTGTTGAATCCACCAAGTTGCATAAGTTGAAAACTTGTAACCTTTTGTGTAATCAAATTTTTCAGTCGCTTTAATAAGTCCCATATTTCCTTCCTGAATTAGGTCCAAGAAAGAAAGCCCTCTTCCTATATATTTTTTGGCAATACTTACAACAAGTCTTAAATTTGCGTTAATAAGAACTTTTCTTGCAATCTCGCTTTGGGTTTCATATATTTTTTTTGCAACCTCAAGTTCTTCTTCGCTTGAAAGAAGAGGAATTTTACCTATTTGTTGGAGATAAATTCTAACCGAATCATCGGAATTAACCGAATTTAAACTTTCCTGATTTTTTGGTTCTTCTATTTCAATAGATTCTTCATCTTCGTCATCAAAAGTTTCGATGCTGTTAAAGTCTACTCCCTCATCGGATATGTCATCACCAATTATGTTGATTGTATTGCTCTTTTTAGTCACTTTTTACTCACTTTCTGTTTTACGCTCTCAAATAATATTATAGCAGAAGCATTTGAAACATTTAAAGAATTAAAATTTGTTAACATTGGAATTTTAACTTTAAAATCGGCCAATTTTAATAAGGATTTTGAAATTCCTGCGTGTTCTGCCCCCATTATAAGTGCGAAATTCATATCTGTATAATCGATTTCAAAATAATTCTGCTCTGCATGATGATCAGAAGCAATTACCCAGTAATCATTTTCTTTTAGCCTTTGTATCGCATTTACAATACTGTTTGTTTTTATTATGGAAATATGATTTGTAGCTCCTGCACTTGTTTTTTCAACAGTTGAATTTATAAGAACACCCCTCCTTGAAGGTAAAATTATTCCGTCAACTCCGGCGCAAACACAAGAACGAATAATTGCACCAACATTATGTGAATCTTCAACTCCGTCAAGAACCACAACAGAAGACAATTTCCCTTTGTTTTGTTCTATAAAATCATCCAAATCGGTGTATTTTATTGGTGATAATTGCGCAATTACACCCTGATGCCGGCCTTCCGGCTCTATAGAATTTAATTTCTCTTTTGCAACAAATTGATATACAATACCTTTATTTTGAGCCAATTTTTTTATTTGTTCAATTTTAATATCAGCTTTGGAATTATTAGATATTAAAATCTTGTTAAATTCTCTTTTGCCCGATTCAAGAGCCTCTATAATTGCATTTTTTCCAAAAATTATACTTTCCATAAACGTATTTAACCACAAAAAATAAATATCATCAAAATAAAGTATACAAAATTTGGGTTTTATTGTACAATAAAATAAGATAGGAAGAATCGAGATGAGTTTATTTAATAAAAGTACAGTTGTAGGTGTTTCTATTTCACCGGAAAAGGGTTTGGAGATTGCTCAAATAGATGTTGCAACAAGGACTGTTTTAAAATACGGTTCGAGACCGTTGGTTTATAATTCTGCGTCGCGTGATATTGCAGATTTGGATATTTTTAAAGAAGAATTACAATATCTATTATCAGAACTGGCAATTCCTAAAGATAGCGGAATTGTTTTGAATATTCCAACTGTGGCTATGAAAATTAACGATTATCCGGCTGCGCTTGATGAGGAACAAGTTACAGTTGCAATTGAAGAAGAATTGTACGAAAGCGAATATTTTAAAAGCGTTGAGCCTTGTTTTAGCGCGGTAGTACTTCCGAATTCCAGTATGCAATTTAATAAGATTGCTTATACGGCTGCTTCTAAAACAACAATGATAGAAGTTGCAATGATAATAAAAGAATTGGGATATAAAGTTGTTGCAATTGATACATCAGTTAACTCTGCATATAATGCTTTAGTATATTTGGAAAGAGTAACTCTTGAATCTGAAACTCCTTGGTTATGGCTGCTTATAGAAAATTCATGCTGCAGAATTTTCTCAATGATAGGAAGTACTTTTGTTGACGTAGTAGAAGAAAAATTAAGTATTGGTGAAGTGCTTACCGATGCAGAAAATTATTCAACTGTTATCGCTGCAGTAGAGCCAATATTGAAGAATTTACCTTCAAAATACTTATACGTTGTTTCAAAAACAAATGTGATTAGTGCAGAAATATTAGCTAATAAATTAACTTATTCAGCTCCAATCACTCACCAAGAGGCAAACGGATATTTAAAAGAGCAGATAATAAATATTGGACCGCTTGTAAACCCTGAAGATGCTAAGAATATTTCTATTGATGTTATTGGTGCGGCTGTTCATGAAGAACTTGGACAATATTTGGGTTACAGTTTTAATTTATATAATCGCTCTTTGGGAGAAGTTTATTTATCTGAACAACCATTGGAAATAGTGCTTGGTAAAAACAGAATAGTTCTTACTGTGCCTTATCTTATAAAATTGTTCATTTCACTTGCTTTGATAATTATTATTCCGGCACTTTTGTATTATATAGGTTATATAAGTAAAAAGTTGGTTGAGTTAAATGATAAGTCACAGCAGCTTCAAGAAGAAATTGCGCAGAAAAAGAAATTCTTGGAAGCAAACAAAAATATTTCTACAAGTCTTTTTGATGAAGGTGAACAAATTGGATTCGGATTAGGCCAAAATAAGAACATTTACATGTATTACACAATTGTAGGAACGGAAATCCCTCAAAAGTTGTGGTTAACTCATTTAAATTTGGGAGAAACCACAACAATAGAAGGTCAAGCAGACAATTTAGAAAGTGTATATGCCTTCTTTAGAGCCATAAAGGATTATAACCCCAATTCCAATATAAAACTTCAAAAATTAGGGTTGGCAACTGCATCAAATCATAACAATCTGCTATCTGATAAGACTTTTGATACAGAGTCATTGTTGACATCTTTGGATGCTGATTTTTATGAATTTACTATTTCAAATGCAGCAGCAAAAGAAGACGATAAAAAGGACACAAATAAAGGCAGCGGATCTGCATTGCCTCCACTCGAAACGATTAAAGAATAAAGGATTAGCATAAGAATGAGTAATTATAAAAAATATTTACCGGTAATAGTTTTTTGTATATTAGTAGTATTACTAATTATGGGGGTTGCAGGCTTTATTTCTCCTAAATTAGCAGAGATTTCTGATATGGAAAATACTGTAGCATCTCAAGAACAGGAGCTCAAAAATTTATCTGACCAAGAAGCTATTGTTCAGAAAAAAATTAAACAAATGCAGGATTCAATTATGAATTCTCCTAAAAAATTATATACTCCGGTAGAATCTGATTTGGGTAATGATACCTTATTCTTTACTTTATATAATGACTTGATTGAAATGCTTCATGCTAATTCAATAAAAATACAAACAATTGATTATAAATATAACCCAGAATCTGATGCTTTCGTAAAAGCCGGCAAGGATTTGTATTTTGTATGTGATGTTAATATGGATTTGATATCAAATTATGTTAATTTAGGAAAGTTGGTTCAAGATATTTATCAATATCCTTATTATATGAAAATAAACAGCTTAGAGGTTAAGCCATATCCAAAAGATAAGAAAGTTTTATTTTCTCATTTAAGCCTGAGGTTGTATGCTCATACCTCTCCCGATAACAATCTTTTGATGGATTCAGAAACAAATAGCGCGGCTCCAATAAACGGCGCGAAGCTTCCTCTTCCTCAATAGAACAACACGCTTGAAAAATGATTTTGTTTATTGTAGTATAGGCATGTAAGCGGACGTAGTTCAGTTGCCAAAGCGAAACGAGAGTGTAGCGTATCTAAGATATGTACTCTACCAACTGAGCCACAAGTTTGAAAATTTAATAATAAG
>CADBPN010000105.1 GCA_902796585.1 uncultured bacterium | reverse complement strand
TGCAATTGATTCTATAAAGCTGGCTTGTGCAACAACACCGCTTCTTGGCATAAATTCGCTATCAAGTGTGCTGTATTGTACTCCCGGTGCAATATTTATGAAATGCCCTCCGGTAAGTTGTTTTGCACGATTTCTTATATCTAAATTACTTAAGCGGTATTGTTCGGAAATTCTTCCGTAGTCACCTTCTTTCAAGTGAATGTTTTCGTATCCGATTCCTAAATTTGTAGTTAATCGGTCATTACCGCGAACTTTGTGTTTAATTATGCCGTTTATGCCGAATCGTCTTTCTACGGCAAGCGGTATTTGATAGCTTCCGAGTTCTCTAATGTATAATTTTGATTGAAGGGAATTATCGGCATTTATAAAGTGAGGCTCTAAGAAGCTAAGTTCAATCTGGTAATTCATTCTGTTTTTGATGGATTGGTCGCTCAGCAACAAACCTGAACCAAGCATACCGGTAAGACTTACTTGTTGAGCTCTTCCTAAGAAATTGCGTTCGTGTATTCCGATTTGACCGAATACACCCAATGCGTTATCGATACCGCCTCCGATTGTTACGCTGTTTGTTGAAGCTTCTTTAATGACTATTTTAACAATATATTCTCCGTCTTTGTCCGGACTCGGTTCAATCTTTCTGTTTACCTCATCAAAAATTTGAGTTGCGTATATTTTAGATAAATCCTTTTTCAAAAGTTCTTCATTGTAAACAGTACCGGGTTGAGTCATTACGTTACGTTTTATGACGTAGTCCTGAGTTTTTTGAACTCCTTCAAACGTAATTTTGTCAATTATACCTTCCGATATTTCAAGTGTTAGAGTTCCATCATCGGAATCATCTACAGAGGAGACTTTTGCGAGAATATATCCTTTATCTTCATAAAGCTTATTAATCTTTTCAATGGAGGCATTGATAAAATAGAGGTTTTGAGGCATTCCGATGAGATTTTTAGTATAAGCAAGAATCTCATTTTCGCTGAATACGGTATTACCTTTAATTTTTACTTCTTTAACTAAGGGGTTTTCTTTGAGGATAACTTGGAGGGAAACGGTGTCATCTTCATTTAAAGAAGGTTCTATAAGCATACTGTCTGTAAAATATCCCAGAGAGTATATTTTTTGTAGATCATTTTGGAGTCTTTGGGCATTAAATATCGAGCCGTTTCTTGATGTCATTTCATTAAGAACTGTGTTTTCGTTGATATGTTCCAAGCCGGAGAATGTTATACTTTGGATAACTTTGCCGTCTAAATCAATCTCACCGTTCTCATCTTGACCGCTTTGGGCTGATGCATAATAAGTTTCTTCTTCGCTCCTGCTTGTTTCTATGTCAGGAGTTTCTTCTTTTGAGGAGGTCTTTACAATATTTTTTTGAGTCGGCTTCAAGTAATCGGAAGGGGACGGAACATGATTAAATTCGCTAAATGCAGATTCTTCTTGAGGAGGTTCGAAGGTTGTATCTACCGGTCTTATTTCAGGTTGAGCAGTGTTAGTCTCTACCTTATATGTCTGTTCGTATACTTTCGGGGCATTTACCGGAGTAAATATATCAACAGGAAGTTTATTTTTTGATTTGTACTCACTCGGAGAAGGGAAAATATCTTTAAGCATAGGATGCTCAACTTGAGAAGAGTCCAAGTAAATACTGTTAGATGAGGCAATTGTAAGAGGAGAAAATTCTTCGCCGGCAAAAGTTTGTATAGGCAGAGTAAAGCAAGCTGCGACCAAACAGCTTGTAAATATTTTTTTATTCAAAGAGTTTATCTTATTAAGACTCACCCTCAAATTTTCAACCTCCTTCTATAATTTAGCTATTCTTTTGCTCATGCTCCTTAACTCATGTCTTTTTACTACTGCAAAAATACCCATTTACCCCCTTACCCCTTTACCCCTCGGCTTCCGTAAGAGATAGTGTTGCCTGATAGAATCCTCTCGGGTCGTTTGCTGCAAAAGAGTTTCTGAGCACATTTGAACCAACGTTTACGGTAATATCAGTTATTCCGTTATTCACGTAAACTTCGTATTCTTCTTTTCCGCTGACAAATCTGTGTTCTGCTCCTGTAACAGAAGTGACGGGATAAGCAACTATTCCGGGGCTGTCTTTCGGCAGCGAGCCGATTTTACAATTCGCTAAAGACGAAGCTTTGGGAATTTTAGCCAGATTCGCAAACGCTATATAAACTTGATCGCCTTGTTCAAACATAGAACTTTCGTACCCGCCATCGGTTGTAACGTGTGATTGTAAGTACAGAGTTTTTGTTTTAGAAGTATTTGTTGCAACTCTGAATCTGGTTGATAGCGGTGCATACAGATTTCCAGTTCTGTTTGTAATATTAGCCGTAAGTACAGGACTTGTTATCGGTCTGATGTTCAAGTATTCAGGAACATTAATGGTAAATTCCGTAGATATACTTCGTGTTTCCGCAAATGCGGATATTGATGCCGCAACGAGCATCACAAGCACAAGTGCTCCCTTTTTAATAAAATTCATGCCTCTCTCCTCAAAATTATTTTTCCTCTCTTTAAGGAAAAAATAACTCCCCTCGTTTCTATACTATTGATATTATTGTGTCTTGGCAATTGTAAAATTATGTAACAATTTTCCGAAAAACCCTAAAGTTTTCTGAAAAAATGCCGTTATACATGAAAATTGAAAGGTTAAAAAAATACATCAAACGTAGGATATTTTACAAGGAAGTTACATCAAACGTATGAAATTTATTCAAATTGGAATTGAAATTTTGTTACAAATTGTTACAATTCGAGTAGGATATCCCAATATAGAAAGTTTTTCATGAAAAAATTACTTGTTACAACACTGCTTATTTTAGCCGGCAGCTTTTTATCAAAGGCTGATGCAATGATTGTTGTCGATTATTTAGGACCGACAGCATCTTATCCAACGGGTGTTGAACGAAATTTAATCATTAACAGTGATGACAACGGGGAGTATGATATCGCAATAAGACCTCTGGACGATGCTTTGACTCGTACGGACGGAGGAGTAAGAATACCTCTTGAATATGTGTATTTTAATAATACTCACGAAGATATTTATATGAGATATCAAGAGTTTTCTACTTTGTTTAATCGTGTAACAATGGGCGGAATGACTCAAAGTATGGTTGCAAAAGTCAGAAATTACGGAGTGGTTCCTGCCGGTGTGTACAACCTTAATTTTGAAATACAAGCAATTGATTCAGATGCGCAAGTTGTAAAATCTACATCGCATTTTAACCTGCAGTTTGTAGTTCCGGTTGAGCAAAAAATCGGATTCCATTCACAAAGACCGAAGATAAATGTAGATGTAAAAGACGCATTTGCAAAAAATAAAAAAATCTCGTCAGAAAACAGTCCGCAAGTTTTTGTAAACTCTAATGCGGATTGGGTTTTGGTACTTAGAAATGATTTTTCGGGAGAACAACCCGGAGATTATTACGTGAGAACAGTAGGTTCTTCTGCTAATGTAAGAGAACGTTTGCAAGAAAGAACAAGAATAGAAGAAGGAAAAGAAATCGTCATTGCAAAGGGTAAAGCGCCTGCAAATAACGAGTATGTTTCGGTTGAATATTCCGTTGAAGGCAGAAACGGAGAGATATTAAAACCGGGCAATTACGCAAATAATATGAGATACATATTGAGAGAGGATAGGGGACAATAAGAATGATGAAAAAGATTTTAGGATTATTCATATCATTAATGATGGCATCTCAGGCATTCGCTTCAATTGCGGTTGCTCCTATGAGACTTGAAATTAATGCAAATAAAATTAAGGGTAATTATTTAACAACATCCGTTAACGTAACTGGCGACCCTCATAAAGTTATGAGATTCAAGGTTTCATCAGGTTATTTTACTCTAAATGACAAAAGCGAATTAAATATCATAGAAGAAAAAACACAAGATCCTCATGATTTATCGGGAAAAATCAGATTTGTTCCTTCTGAATTTAATGTTCAGCCGGGTAAATCTCAAAGAGTTCGTTTAAATATCATTAATTTAAATCAGCTTCCTGACGGTGAATCAAGAGCAATCTTGTTTATAGAAGATGTTGATCCGAAAGAATTCAATCTTGATACAGGAAGAGCGGGATACGGGGCTCAACTTATAGTAAAAACAAGACTCGGAGTTCCGATTTATTTGGATAAAGGCAAGGTATCAAAAGTCGGTGATATAGAATACTTCAAAATAACAAAAGAAAAAGACGGACTTTATACCGAAGCAAAAATAAATTCCACAGGAAACAGCAAAATAAGATATACCGGAAAAGTTCAAATAATAAAAGATAAAAAGTTGATAGATGAATACAATTTAACAGGTCATCCGGTAGGACATGGAAATCACTTTGTAACAAGAGACAAAATCAAAACAGATAAGATTACCGGAGCAGGTGAATACACTCTAAGACTTGTAATTACTTATGAAGACGGCAACGGTAAAAAACAAAACCTAAAACAAGAAGCAGTATTAAGTATAAAAGGTGAAATATAGTAGAAGCACAACACAAATCAAGAAAGGAAGGTTTAGCTTATGAAATTCACAAAATTTATCCCACT
>CADBPN010000104.1 GCA_902796585.1 uncultured bacterium | reverse complement strand
CGGTATTACCAAGCTGTGCCGGAACTATCTCAACCTCACGCTGTATTGTCATTGCACGCTTTGCAATAGTTTCTTTAATCGGATTAAATAGAATGTCACCCGCTTCAGCGACACCACCTCCAATTATTATCTTTTCAGGGTTAAGAAGATTAACAACACTTGTTAAACCCATACCTATATATTCACCCATAATTCTAAATATTTGTTTAGCAACAGGATCACCTTCTTTTGCTGCTACAGCAACAATATATGGAGTAATATCCGGATTTGCAAGTTCTCTATACTTTGTAGATTTTCCGCCTTTTATATATTCTTCTGCCAGTGCAACAATACTTGGACCGGAAGCATACGCTTCAAGACATCCTCTGTCGCCGCAGCCGCACAAAGGCCCGCCTTCATTTGTTAGTTTTATATGCCCAATTTCGCCGGCTGCATTATTAGCTCCTCTTACTAATTTTCCGTTAACAACAAGTCCCGAGCCGATACCGGTTCCTACAGTTATACAAACCAGATTTTCGCACCCGACTCCCGCTCCGTAATTTAATTCACCTAAAGTTGCTGTCCTTACATCATTATCAACTCTTGTTGAGATTCCGAATTCTTTTTCCATAATGTTTGCAATCGGAATATTTACCCAGCCGGGAATATTTGGAGCAAGTCTTACAACTCCGTTTTTACAATCGATTTGTCCGGGGAAACCAAATCCCATTCCTTCTATATCAGAAGGTTTCATTTTTGTTTCCTTTAACAAATCTCTTACAGCATCTTTCATACTGTTTATTGTATACTCGTATCCCATTTCAGCTCTTGTGGGGATTGAATTTGAGTAAATAATTTTTCCTTTATCACTGACCAGTGCAATTTTTACATTTGTACCGCCAACGTCAATACCAATACGCTGTGCCATTTATAAATCTCCTTCCTCTTAATATAATACAGATATTGTATCATGATAACATAAACACTTTTTTATATATATTTATCTGAACAAAATTTATATGTAACAATGTTTCCTTATTCCTATATTTATGGTAGTATAATAATATAAATTACTCTGGAGTAAAGATTGAAAAATCTATCTTTTTTATATAAAAATTTTATAACATTATTTGTAGTGCTAATAGCCCTGTGTTTACCTTGCACGCAGTGTTTTGCTGAAGATGATATACAAGATGAGCTTGCGGCTCCGGCTGAAAACGATTCCAGCGTCCAGTACATTAATGATATTGAAATTCTTGGTTCAAATATCATAAAGCCTGAATTTATTCTTTCCAGAATGTCATTAAAAAAAGGTGAGCTTTATGACAAGGATAAAATGCAAAAGGACTTAAAAACAATATATAAATTGGGATTTTTTACAGAAAGAATGAAGGCTGTTCCTGTAAAAAATTCCAACGGTACTATTTCTTTAAAAATAATAGTAGAAGAGAATATTCCTATAACAGATTTTACAATTGAAGGAAACACAGTTGTATCCAACGAAGAAATAATGCAGTATTTACTTCCGTTAAAAGGCAAACCTCAGAATATAACTGCAATCAACCTTGCAATGGAACAAATAAACCAATGTTATTACAATAAAGGATACATCCTTTCTAAAATCGATTCTATATATGACGATCCGGATGGAACACTTAATATAAGCATAACGGAAGGACGTATAAATAAAATAATGATTTCCGGAAACGAAAAAACAAAAGATTTTGTTGTTGAAAGAAATATTATGACAGAAGTTGGCAGTGTTTATAATGAAAATCAAATGAAACAAGATTTGGTTCGATTATATTCAACACAAGCATTTAAAGATGTTAACAGAAATATAGAACCTTCTGAAGAAGACCCCGATAAATTCGATATAACAATAGAACTAAAAGAACAAAGAACCGCTTCTGTTTCTATTGGCGGCGGTTTGGATTCCGCTACAGGTGTTTTTGGTTCTGTAGGTCTTAGTGATAACAATTTCAGAGGAAGAAATCAAAGAGTTTCATTAACCGGTATGGTTGGTTCCGGTGTATTAATGAGCGATTCATCTATTATGAATAAGGTTAATTATCAAGGTGAGTTGAGCTTCTTTGAACCACACTTCTTAAACGCTGATAATTCTCTTTTAGGAAAGTTATACTATAGAGACTTGGGTAGTTATCAGATACCGCTGGCAATGGAACGCAGAATCGGCTTAGAAGGCACTATTGCTCACAGATTAAAAACAAACCCAAGAATGTCTTCAACATTAACTGCCGGACTTGAATATATAGACTTAAGAGAAGGTGATTATAATAAAATGGCATCGCTCTACAGAGCGCACAATTTGAATATATCAGACAGAGCAAAAGAACTTCAAGACGGATTTTTCTTAAAGATAGCTCCGGGACTTTCTTATGATTCAAGAGATTCAGCGGTAAATCCAAGACATGGTGCATTAGCTTCAATTCGATATGAAGAAGCTTTTGGACTTGACGGATTCGGAAAAACTAATGGTCGTTTAACAGGTATGGCAAAACGCTATTATCCTGTAGCTAAAAAGTCATCCTTTACATTAACCGGACGAGGCGGGTTAAAGATTCATGGAGACAATATGCCTGAAATTATGGCATTCCGTTTAGGCGGACCATATACGATAAGAGGTTACAAGGTTAATGGTGTTGGTACAGGTACTTCATACATAATGGGTTCTGCAGAACTTGCAACACCTATACCTTTTGTTGACAGATTGAAAGTAAATTTCTTGCAGAACTTAAGATTAACATTCTGGGTAGATGCCGGTGCTGTATTCAATCCGACAATTGCGAGCGTTTTGTATGACAGACCTAATCATGCAATCACAGCCGGTGTAGGTTTGAAGATAAATATGCCTGGTGTGGGCCCGCTATCGGTTGACTATGGTCTCCCGCTAACGAATCCGGGACCACAGGGTAACAGAAACGGTTACTTCACATTTGGTGTAGGTGATATGATGTATTAATATAGTGAATAGCAACAATGTTATATAGGAGGATTAAAAATGAAAAATTTTAAAATGTTAATTGCAGCTTTATCAATTTTAGCAATGACAGGAGCTGTTAATGCCGGCGGAGTCGGATACATTGATTATGCAAAAGTAATTGACAATTACGATTATGCAAAACAAGTAACAAAAGAGGTAGATGCTAAAGGTTTAGAAATGCAACAATACCTTGTAGACAAAGAAAAAGAATACAAGTCATTGGATACACCTCTAAAAAAACAAACTTTTGAAGAAAGAATTTCTCAAGAATTCAAAGCAAAAGAAAATGCATATATGGCATTAAAAGAAAAACGCGAACAAGAAGTTTATACAAAGATTAAAGATGCAGCAAAAGCAGTTATGGTTGAACAAAAACTTGATGCCGTAATGGACGTAAGAGGTGTCTTTGTTGGCGGTATCGATATTACACCAAATGTAATCAGTAAATTAAAAGGTACTAAATAGTAGTGAATTTTATAGACCTTATTGAGAAGAAAAAGCAAGGAAAAAACCATACAAAAGAAGAGATTAAATATATATCTGATTCTATTTGCAACGGTTCTGTTTCGGATGCACAAATTTCAGCTTGGTTAATGGCAGTTTGTTTTAACGGAATGAGCATACAAGAAACTGCAGACCTTACTGAAGTCCTTGCTTTTTCCGGAGATAAGGTTGATTTAGGTGAAATTAAAGGCTGTGTTATAGATAAACATTCTACCGGAGGTGTCGGAGATAAAGTTACTATAACATTAATTCCTTTATTAGCTGCCTCCGGAATTTCTGTAGTAAAAATTGCAGACAAAGGAATCGCAATGGCAGCAGGCACAATTGATAAATTAAAATCAATTCCTAATTTTAAAACTTCGTACAATGACATAGCAATAATAAATCAAGTTAAGAATATTGGCGCAATAATTGCTTCTCAAACAGAAAATATGGCTCCGTCTGAAAAGAAATTATACTCGCTCAGAAGTACAACTGATACTGCAAATTCAAAGGAATTAATTGCTTCTTCAATTCTTTCAAAAAAAATTGCGTCTGGAGTTAATACTATTTTTGTCGATGTGAAATACGGTGCCGGAACATTTATGAAAACACCCGAAGAAGCGGTAAGTCTATCAAACTTAATTGTTGATATAAGTAAAAGATTAAATTTATCCGTTACTGCAGTTGTTTCATCAATGGAAGAACCTCTTGGAAGAGCTATCGGAAATTCTATAGAAGTAATTGAGGCAATAGAATTTCTTAAAGGCAACATAAATGACGGCGATTTAGCAGAATTAACTTACTTTTTCGCAAGTTTAATATTGGTAAAAGCAGGATTGTTCAATGATTGTGAAAACGCAAAGAAATATTTAAAGGAAATAATAAATTCCGGCAAGGCTCTGGAAAAATTTGCAGAAATATTAAGTGCACAAGGTGCTGATCCTGCAATATTAAACAGCTATGATAAGTTTGAATTACCGTCTTTTAAAGTTGAATGTGCATCAAAAAAAGATGGTTTTGTTCAATACATAAATGCAAAATCCATAGCAATGGCTCTGAATACGTTAGGCGGAACTAGCGACAACAATTTCTCTGAAATTGATTACAGCGTTGGAATATACTTAAATAAAAAAAGCGGAGAATTTGTAAAAAAAGGTGAAACTTTGTATACAATATATTCTAACGATGAAGAGAAAACAAAAATTGCCCAGAAGTATTGTGATGAAGCGTTTTTGATAAATGATTCAAAACCGGCAAATAAAAATTTAGTATATAAGATTATCGGAATCGAGGATGAAGATGTATAACAAAAAAATGCAATATGTAATTAAATCAGTACCTACAGACGACAAACAAGCTTTAGAAAATCTTTTAAATGAAATGTCCGACCAAGGTTGGGACTTGTATACAATGCATGAAGTAGAAACGGAGTCTTCTTTCGATTTTAACTGTATATTTATGAGAGAAAAACAAGAAGAAGACACTACTGATTTAGATGACATTGTAAATATTACAAGCTTCAAATACAGAATGGAAAAAATGCTTGCCGCTCCGTCAAGTCCATACGCATCATGTAAAGAAATTCAATTAAAAATTTCCAATCAGAAAGAAAGAATTAAAAAAATTAAATCACAATTAGAAAGTGAAAATCTTTCTCCTGACAGAAAAAATCAATTAAACAACCAAATGTCAGACGAATTAAAACAATTGGACAGCTTAAAACAGGCACTTGTTAATGAAATTTCGCCGGAATCTATGTATTCAACAATTAAAGAAGAAAAATTTGTGGTAAATTTATCTGAAGAAATTTTGGAAGTCATTTCAATGGAAAATTCAGATAATCTTCTTGCTCAAACAGTAAAAGTTAGACAAGAATTGGCGGACAGACTAGGTTACGTAATTCCGCATATTCACTTCCATAATAGTGATGAGCTTAATCAAAATGAATTCAGTATAAAGATTCATGATATAGAACTATTTAGAGCCCTTGTTTTCCCCGGCTACAGAGCATTTTATAAAGAAGAACTAAAAGGATACAAAGTAACTCCTGAAGATATTCCCTTGACAGATGAAATAACAGGTAAAAAAATGATATGGATACCGCAAAATCAAGTTAAAGATTTTTGGGTACATGGCATGTCTGCAACGGAATATATAGGAAAAGCAATATCAGAAATTTCGGTTAAAGAAGTATCTGACATAATGGATTATAATGACATTAATAAATATGTAGAAAAGGTTATAGAGTCAAATTCTTTTCTTGTAGATAATATAATTCCTGATTTCATAACTGCGGCTGATTTGAAATATTTATTAACATGTTTAATAAGAGAGCAAGTTTCCGTAAAAAATATTGTTTATATTTTTGAGAAAATTAATGATTATGCTAATGAACCTACAAAAGAAGATTTGCTGGATAAGGTAAGATTAGCACTTTCAAAACATATTATTAAGGATTTGGCAACAGACGGTGAACTAAAAGTAATAGAACTTTCAGATGAACTTTCCGAAAAAGTTTATGCATTCTTTAGTGAAGATGAAGATGAGCCTATTGTAAGAATTGATGCATCGGATGTTGAAGACATCGCGGATAAAATTATAAAATTTGCAAAAAGCAAAAAAATAATAAATCCTGTTTTGGTGGTTCCGATGGATATAAGACACATGCTGTTTGTAATTTTATCCGAATTTGTTCCTAACCTAACTGTTCTTGCTCACGAAGAACTGGTTAGCGAATGTGACATAAAATTCATTGGAAAAATATAAGTCCAAAACAGAAAAAGCAGGACTTAATAGTCCTGCTTTTTCTGTTTCTTACACATTAACCTTTTAAATTATTTTTTGCCAAGCTTGCTTTTAAGCCTTGTGCCAAATCGTGTCTACCGCTTTTTTCGTAAATCGCAGTCATAGATTCTAAGAATTTTAAATTATCAAAATTTGAATTTGATTGATTATTTGAAGGTGCTGCGACTGTGGTTGTACGTCTTTTTACTGCAGTTTGAACTGGCGCTTGAGTTAATTGTTGAGCAATTGGCTGCGGAGCAATCGGTTGAGTTTGAACACCCTGCGATGCATAATTTCTCAATCTTGGATTGTGAATAGTCATAGTTTCTGTTTCATACGGATTCTGGTTCTCTTTTTTATAAGCATTTAGTCCATAGTTTACAGTTGTAAATGGTTTTTCAACATTTGTGTACGAAATACCAATAGGCTGATTATTTTTGTACATATCAATTTCACGTTCATTCAAACTTTGGCTTAAACCAATTTGCATATTTGTTTGTTTTCTTCTGAATAACTTAGCCACTGCAAAAATCAAAAGTCCGATTAAACCGTATGAAAAGATTTTATTTAACGTTTCCGGAAGATCTTCTTTTATATCTTCAGTTAACATATCAGACTTCTTTGTTAATTTATCAAACAAAGGAGATGTTTTACCTTGAAGAGAGTCTTCTCTGTAAATAGGTGCATAGCTTTCAATAGGGCTATTTAACTTAACTTGTTGCGTTGTTTCTTTTTGTTTAGGAAGAACCGGAGCTATTGAATCAAAAGAAACACTTGCAGCTTGCGCATTTTCAGCTTGGAAGAAAACACTTATACCGTTTCCTTTTGGTTCTACCATAATTGTATCAACATTTGATACGTTGTTATAAACTGTATTTAATGTTTTTGATGCTCTTATCCCTTTTAAGTCCAAGGTTATTTTATTTGGTGCTTGGACGGTCTTTTTTACATCAACAGATTTATCTGCAGTAAACACTATATTATAACTATCTTTTACCGGTACAATTTCAATAGTTTGTAAAACATTATCCTCTGCACAAACTGTAAGCATGGATAACAATATTCCCATAAATAACAACGTTCTTTTTATCATAAAATACTCTCTCTCCCTTGATATTAGTGTACATGATTGGCATGCCCATGCCATCAATCGAGAGATTAAATTTTTTATTTGGTATATTGACCATCTGGTTAATATGCCAAATAAAAAGCCTCTTTTTTAGAGGCGGGGGAATTTTTAGTTAATAGGTATACACTTCACATTTTACACACTAATAGTTTTTAGAGTTATTATTTAAGCCTTGCTACAAGCCGAACGTCGGAGCACTATCTCTAATTCCGTTATCTAAGAGTTTCTTAGCAGATTCAAGCATTGCTCGTTTTTCCTTCAGTCTTGTTTCTATAGTATTCATTTCCAGTTCTATTTCTTTTTCTTTTTCACTTAACATATCAACTTCTTGCTGTTTTAAGGCTTTTAGAGATTCTTCTTTAAATCTTGCAAATGCGCTCATCTCAATTTGATATTGTGTAAGAGCATTTCCGGTCCAAGGTACAAGCCCGCTCATTTTCATCATTTGAACATTTTGCATTGCACTCATTGAACTTGCTTGGTTAGAGTACATTGCAAACATTCGAGCCCTAGGCATAAGTTCAGGTGCTATCCCCGCCAAATTGCTCATTGTGAGGATAGAAGAACTGCCAAGCCTATCGACGTAAGTTTTGTGCTTTGACAATTCGTTACGTTTTTTGATAGCTTGCATTTCAAGCGTATGTATTTCGCGTGTTAACCTCTGGACTTCCCAGAAAGCCATTAAATACATAAAAAACCTACCTAACTTTAACTAACCTTTTAACCTTACATGTATATAAAGTATTTTTCTCATGAAAAATTGCCTTTTTTGATACGTTTTGTAAAGTTTTGTTAAGTTGAATTTTAAAAACGCTAGTATGTTGTTCTTGTCAGTATGACTTTATTTCTCAAATTGTAAAGTTTATGCTTAAACCAAACACCCTCAAATGTACCATCCGGCTTGTACAAATATTGACAATCTTTTGATAAAGAATAAATTACACTAACCGGCGTACCGTTAACTCTGTATTGAACTGTATAATAGGGGTAATCAGGAAAGTCGCCTTCTATAAAATCGATGTACTGGAGATGCCCCATTGCATCATAATAATATGAACGAGACAAATCTTTTTTATCTTGAAGAGCATACATATAAATATTTTTCATCTTCTTATAATAAAATGCCGATATATTATATTCTTCATACTCTTTATAACCTGCAGATGCAGCATAATAATGCTTCCAATGGTCTTTATCTTTTAATTTATCAGCGAACAAAAACTTTAAGTCGTTTCTTTTATTTAAAGGCTCATTTAGAATCTCATTTCTTATTTCTTCAACTATCATTTCTTTTTCGAGCATCGGTTTGTCGATCCAATCGTACTCAATATTTGCAACCAGCGCATCATGAGGGTCTGCTAATGCAGAACTGCAAATAATAAAACAAAGCATTATAAGAAACTTTTTAATCATAACATCTCCTAAAAATATAATACCATACAATAAAGTAAAGCATAAAAAAAACTTCTCGTGGGACGAGAAGCGGGGAAATTAATTAGGAAGGGATTTAGATTTTAAAGTTTTGTTTTACATCTTACATATATATTAAGTATTTAAAAATTATAGAATTTCATCTTAGGAATATTTCGTTACATTTCTTTACAAATATTTTTTAATCGAAGATTATAACTTAGTATTGGGGTATATAAAAATAAACTTTTAAAAGCAAAAAAAAAAGCTATGAACTTTTACGTGCATAGCTGTTGATTAGGGATATGTGTATCGTCGTTTTTTAAGGAGTATAGTTATATATTACCAATGGGTTTTAAAAAATAAATCATTAGAATAGATGATTTTTGTTACAAAACTTAACAATAAAAATATTTTTTACATGCGACAAAAAACCTCGGAGATTAATTCTTCGAGGTTTTTTAATTCTTTATTTTGTGTATTATTGACTATACACTTACTTTCATTGTATTAGCAATAATTTCGTTAAAGCTTTCAGCCTTCAAGCTTGCGCCACCGACTAAAGCTCCGTCAATATCTGATTGAGACATTTGTTCTTCAATTGTAGACGGTTTAACAGATCCGCCATAAAGGATTCTTATAGAATCTGCAGCAGAAGAACCGGCAACTTCAGAAACAACGTTTCTAATCATCTTAATAACTCTGTTTGCTTCTACGCTATCACAAGTTTTTCCTGTACCTATTGCCCAAATTGGTTCATAAGCAATAACAGATTTTGCAATATCTTCAGAGGAAATACCTGATAAAGCAGCTCTGATTTGAGAAGCGATATGAACATCAGTTGAACCTGCTTCTCTTTGTTCGAGAGTTTCACCGCAGCAGATAATAGGAATTAAGCCGCCTGCCAAAATAGCTTTAGCTTTTTTGTTAATCATTTCATCTGTTTCAGAGAAATATTGTCTTCTTTCTGAGTGACCTATAATTACATATTCACAACCTGCATCTTTTAACATTTCTACAGAAATTTCACCTGTATATGCTCCTGATGATTCCCAATGACAATTTTGACCGGCAACAGAAAGTTTATTTCCGCCGCAGCCGCAGTCACAAGAAATAGAGTGAACTTGATTTAATGAAGTAAATACAGGAGCTATAATAACAGTCGGTAATTGAACTGCTGTATAGTTTGATAAATATGAACTGATACCTTCAAATAAAGATTTTGCATCTGATTGAAGTAAATTCATTTTCCAGTTTCCTGCAATAATTGGTTTTCTTGACATAATTTTTCTCCCTTATTTATTATTACAATTGAATTCTAGAATAAACAACAATCAAAATCAATATTTTATCGCTTTTTAGGTTTTCTCACACATTTAATTACATTAACACTTCAAAAATTCCTTCTGAATAAGTTGGATGTGCGTATGTCATCTTTTTCAAATCGTTAATACATATTTTATTTTGAATTGCTGTAAGTAAGATGTGAATAAGACTTGATGCTTCTTTTGATACAATATGAGCTCCCACAATCTTGTCTTCTTTTGTTATAACCTTAATAAAGCCATCAGTACAATCATCACACCAAGATTTTCCGAGTGCTGTAATCGGAAGCATTGATTTTTTACAATTTTCGTCCATATCCTGCTCCCTTAAACCAACCCATGCAATTTCCGGTTCGCCATATATAACGGAAGGTATTAAATTTTTATCAAACGGTATTCCTAACGCAAATTGTTTTGCTTGATGAATTGCATAGTGTGCAAGTTGAATTTCTCCGCAGGCATCACCGAGAATTTTTTCACAATCACAATTCGGACAAATTGGAACTCTTCCTGCCGCAACAAGAATAAATTCCGGCTCTATTACATTTCCGCTCTTTAAAGTAACTTTTTTATTTTCAATTTTTTCGACAGAATCATTCAAATAAAATTTAAGCTTTTTTTGCTTAAAAATTCGTTCAATTCTTTTGGATACTTCAATATCAGCGAGAGGAATAAGATGTTCTGCCATTTCTGTCAAGAAAACTTCCGTTCCGAAGTTTGACAGTATTCTCGCCCACTCAATTCCTATTGCACCGGAACCTACTATCAGAACTGATTTTGGTATCTGAGTTAAATTAAGAATATCATCTGATGAAAGTATAAATTTACCATCAAATTCTA
Source organism: uncultured bacterium (assembly GCA_902796585.1). Classification (GTDB taxonomy): domain Bacteria; phylum Cyanobacteriota; class Vampirovibrionia; order Gastranaerophilales; family Gastranaerophilaceae; genus CAG-196. Next base: position 4,903 of record CADBPN010000104.1, on the reverse strand, counting down.
AACCTTTTATTTCTCTTGGTTTAGAACCTGTTGCTAAAATTATATGTTTTACAGAATATTCTTCCCCGCCTGCTTCAATCACATTTTTATTTTTTACACAGGCTTCTGCATAAACAGTTCTAGCACCGGAATTTTTTACTGCTAACTCAAGGGATTTACGAATTTTTTCAACTGTTGAATTCTTTTTTTCAACAACTTTAGAAAAATCTAATTCTACATTATCAATTTTAATACCGAAATTTTCTGCATGTTTTATTTCAGAATAAACATCAGACGAGTGTAAAAAAGATTTTGTCGGAATACATCCTTTGTTCAAACATGTTCCGCCCAGTTTATCTTTTTCAAATAATACAACCGAATGTCCATTACCGGCTAACATCATGCCTGCAGTATAACCGGCAGGACCTCCGCCTATTATGCCGTATTCAAATTCTTCCATAAAGACTCCCTAATATAATACTATACCCGTCCGTAGCAATCCTGATATCTTATAATGTCATCTTCTGATATATAGTCGCCTTTTTGAACTTCTATTATCTTCAACTCTTTATCATAAGGATTTTGCAGAGAATGCTTCGCTTGAACCGGTATATCAATACTGTCGCCATCAGAAAGAATATATTCTTTATTTTCTTTTATTACAAGAGCTTTTCCTTCCAAAACAACCCAATGTTCCGAGCGATGATTATGTGACTGTATAGAAAGTTTTTGATGAGGCATTACACAAATAGTTTTTGTTAAATATCCGTCTCCTTCATTCATACAAGTGTAATATCCCCAAGGACGGAAAACAGTTTTATGCAATTTTGTTGTATCGCTTTGTTGTGTTTTTAAGTTCTCATACAATTTTTTTACGTTTTGTGATTTATCCATCTTGCATGCCATAATTGCATCTTCGGTTTCTACAATTACCACATCCTCAAGGTCAGATACCGCAACAATTTCTTTTTGTGAATATATTAACGAATTTTTAACATTATTTGTTATAACTTTTCCTTCAATAACATTTCCGTTTTCATCTTTAGGCTTAACACCGTACAATGATTGCCAAGAACCTAAATCATTCCAATCAGAAAGAAGTTCTACAAGAGCTATTTTTTCTGATTTTTCCATAATAGCGTAATCAATGGAAATCGAAGGCATTTTTTCATAAATTCCGTATTGAATTTTTGTTTCTTTTGAAAAATCCAGATTATCTAATTGCGCATAAATATCAGATGTATATTTACCGAATTCTTCCATAAATACGGAAATTTTACCCATAAAAATCCCGCCGTTCCAATAATAATTACCGGATTTTATATATTCTTTAGCTGTTTCATAATCAGGCTTTTCGACAAATTTATCAACTTTATATCCGGTTTCCAAAGGTTTTAAGGTTTTTATATAACCATAACCGGTTTCCGGATAACTCGGTTTTATGCCAAAAGTTACTATATAGCCATCGTTAGCAAGTTTTTCCGCTTCTTTTACCGTTTGATTGAATTTATCTAAATCTCTTATCAAATGATCGGAGGGAACGATTAAAACAATATCATCATTTTCGGATTTTTGCTTTAAATACTCAATTGAACAAGCAATAGCAGGAGCAGTATTTTTTCCCAAAGGTTCTGCAATTACAATATTTTCCCTATCAATACCGTTCAATTGCATTTTTATATCAGAAAAATGCTTTATATTAGTTACAGTAACTATATCAGAAGCATTAATAAAACTATTCAAACGATTAAAGGTTTGCTGAAGCAGACTTTCATTTCTATCCAAATTTAACAACTGTTTCGGATACATGTCTCGTGATAAAGGCCATAAACGGCTTCCGCTTCCCCCTGCCAAAATAATCGCTTTCATATAATACTCCTCTTCCGATACTGTAATACATTGATTCTACCATGATAAGAGTCAGTATTCAATTATTCGCCGTAAACTTTATTTACCAAACTGTCTTCTTAAATATAAATACGCATTAAATAAATAATTTGATTGAGTATCCGCTTCATGCTCGATTTTTTCTTCTATTGGTCTATGTTCATGGTTATGAAAAATTCTGTTGTGATCAAAGTTGAAATCTACTGATTTGTCAAAAAGCCTAAGTTCATATTGTGAATTCGTATGCGGATTTGCAGTTTTTGTTTTTTTGCTTATAGTATCGAAAAATACATCACCTGCAAAAGGGAATTCTCCGCATAATTTATCCTCTAATTTTGACATTGTTCTGTTAAACACTAAATTTGAAACTACAGTATTATGAGAATTAGAGTGATAAATACTGTTTTTTGCAGAATTAGTTACCCTTAATGCAGCATTAAAATTAACACTATTAACATTATTAGTTTTCATATAAACTCTCTCCTCAAAATTATTAACTAACACACACTAACAAAAGCAGTATACATGTTTTTTTTAAAATTTTCAATAAAATATTTTTATCATATTTTTTTTATCAGAGGAGCATTAGCAACATACGGGCATAGATAGGTTTCGGTTGAAAAGATTGTGTAGTTTACCCTCTCCAAGAATTTCTAAAATTCTGACGAATTTTGAAATTCTGTCCTCCCCCAAGGGAGGTTGGAGGCGAATTGTAAATTTTTGTTAAGAAATTCGGTTTTTAACTAAAGTTTTTAAAAAATATGCCGATATATAAATTGTAATGGAGCATAATTATGCCCAAAACGAAAATAAAAAAGAGAAACAGGGATTAAAGAATTCCCCGAAGGAGTACAAAATGACAGTAACAGCAGTCGGAAACAGAGCAGCAGCAAGTCCTTCATACGCAAAAAAAGTATGGATAGACTATATGTACGGTCCTCGCTCAATGGGCGCCAGTGCTGATGACATAAGCTTGATTAATGATAAGTATAAAGGCAGACTTTCCGGGTGGCAAGCGCAATACAACTCCGATGATGAAAATGTGTACGAAATCGAAGACGAAAAATACGATAAAAAAGTCGAAAAAGGTAAACAAAGTGCTGAAAATAAGACTGACTTCGATGGCGAAGCTAGCAATGGTAGCAGTAATGTCGGAACAGGTGTTAATTATGCTGTTGGTGGAACAGCCGCAGTTGCCGCCTCTGCAGCTGGGATAGGAGCTTTAAGTTCTAAGCTAGGATTTTTATCGAAATTAGCTGCATCTATAAAGGAAAAAGGAGGAAGTTCTACAGGAGCTATTGTTGCGGCTGCTATCGGAGCTTCTTTATTGATATTAGCTATATATTTAAATACTCACAAACCAAATAAAGAAGCTGCAGGAGCTTGTGAGACTATGCGAGATGAAGTACTACCGGAAGCTCAAGGGCAGGTTGGTCAAGCTCAAGCTGATATGAACGAAGCAAGTGAAGAAGTAGCGGAATTGTCTGATGAAGCAGCAACTGCAAACGATGAAGCTAACGAAGGTATGGCAGAAAAGAAAGCTAAATTTGATATGTATATAACCTCATTTTTTGCTCTGCAAGAAAAAGCCAAAAACGGAACAATGACCGCTGAAGAAAAAGAAGTATATCAGGCACTCGCTGAAGCAATGAAAGAATTAGGAGTAAATATAGACGAAATTCAAGCAGATAACACAGAATTAATTCAAGAACTGTATGATAATATGGATACTTATGTAGATATATTTGATACCGCTGTTGCAGAACTGGGAGAAGTTCAAGGTATAACAGATTTTGCCGCAGGATTTGATGAAGATACCGCTTCTAATGCACGAAATTTAGCAAATAGCTCAAGCGTAGCTATGGTCGGCGCAGGTGCAGTTGTTGTAGCTGGAGGAACAGCAATGGTAACTGCAGGACTTAATTGGTTTAAATTTGGATTCGGAGCAGCTGCGGTTGTTTCAGGAGGAGCTGCATTAGGAGTTTTAAGTCATGTAAGAACACGACAAACTGAATACCAAGAAGCTGCGCTATCTGAAATTACAGTCCGTATGGACACTCAAGAATTGAACGTAGGTGCATTAGAGCAATACAATACTCAAATAGAAGAATATGACGGATACATGCAGGATACTGCCGATTTAGAAATGGAAGTTCCGGATGATTATGCCGCTCCGGAAGCCGGTAATGTACAGGTTGCAGATCCTGCCGGCAACGCTAACGGTGCCGCTAGCGGGAACGGAACAAACGGTATGGAGCCTGGAACCAGCGGTTATCAGCAAACAATGGGATACGGTGCAAACTATACACCGATATTGGACGGCAGCAAACCTGTTGATAACAACGGTGAAATAATTGTAAACGGACAAGGTCAAGTTGTTATGAATCCTGTTTATCAGAAAGCCATAGACAAAGTTACGCAGGGTAAAAAGCTTACAATGGATATGATACCGGATGTACTTGCCGCATTCTTACCCAAACCGTTTACGGCAGATAATATAAGAACAGTCCAAAACGGCGGAAAATTTAAAGAAGAAGATGCTGCAAATATAGTAAGACTAATTACCGGCAAAGCAGTTGACACAAAAACAACCGACGCTAACCAAAAAGCGTCACAATTAATGAAAAAAGTGCTCGCATTCTATTATCCGATATTCCAAAATGCGGTTACTAGAGGATATTCGGGTAACGCACAAGGCGCTACAAAAGTAAAAGCATAGTCAGGTGAGTATTTAACTTGTCTTCCACGGATAGAGAAGAAACGGAGTGACTAAACCGTAAGGTTTAAAAACGGAGCTTTCTGAGCGTGGAAAAAATCCAAGACAGTGTACGTTGTTGAGCGCTTGCGAAACTTACGTACACAGATGGGTTTCGGGGGAAAAGATTATGTAGTTTACCCTCTCCAAGAATTTCTAAAATTCTGACGAATTTTGAAATTCTATCCTCCCCCAAGGGAGGTTGATTGCGTTAAGGTTATGATTATTTACATACCGATTCACAAACCGTCTATCTCTCCTTGGAGAGAACGAAGCTGTTGG
>CADBPN010000103.1 GCA_902796585.1 uncultured bacterium | reverse complement strand
TTTAGTTGCAGATGATTTCTCAGGCAACGGAACAAACAAATTTGTTAAAATCAATGAAATTCCTGACGGATTTGAAGGTGTTGATGCCGGTGAAGAATCAAGAAAAGCATTTGCAGATGTAATTAAATCTTCAAAAACTATTTTGATGAACGGGCCTGTTGGCGCTTTTGAAAATCCGAAATTTGCAGAAGGTACAAAGGCTGTTCTTGCAGCAGTTGTTGAAGCTACAAAGAACGGTGCAACTTCCGTAATCGGCGGTGGTGATTCTGTAAGTGCTGCTAAAAAATTCTTTAAAGCTGAAGATTTCACTCACGTATCTACAGGCGGCGGAGCTTCTCTGGAATTTATTGAAGGTAAAGTATTACCGGGTGTAGCTGCACTTGATGATAAATAAATTTTATTTAAAATAAAATGAATAAAAAGAGGTTGTTCATGTTTTTTGGACATCCTCTTTTATTTTATTCCTGCTAAATTAATATCTTTAAGAATCTTATCGAAATTTCCCATCCCATTTATAAAAATCTGTCCGTTCTTAGAAATATTAATTTCTACTTTGTTTTTTTATTATTTTTTTTGCTAAAATAACACTAATTCCCGAAAGATTTGATATTTCTTCTTCCGTAGCATTATTTATGTCAATTTTAGGACTTTTGACTCCAATTTCTTCCGGTATCATTTTGATACTATCTTTTTTCAAATCTGATTCGGAATTGTGTTTAGATTCGGAACCGGTTATATTAACTACAACCTCATATCGTTCAAGGATTTCTGCCAATCCGTCAAATGTCAGTTGATTGTCAAATCTGTAACATAACATTTCCCACAACTTTCCTATTGAATGAATTTTTGAATGAACAACATCAAGGGTACGAGTTGGATTATTAAGTTCTTTCGCATATATTCTTGTACCGTTTGTATTAAGCCTCAAAGAAATATAATTATTTGTTAATCGCAAATTGCCCCACATGCTGTTATATGGTGCAAGGTACAATTTTGCAGCTTCCAGTGCTCTTTTTCTCGAATCAATCACTTGATTAGAATAAAATTTTTCATTTGTATAATTTTTGGATTTTGGAATTCGCCTAATTATAAAGACTGCTAATACTATTGATAAAGCTGTTATTATGGTTTGAATAGGATATAACACGAATAATATTACAAATAAAATTATAGAAGCAGTTATTAATCGCATTCTATCGTACAATTATGCTCTCCTTTCAAACTTTTTTAACAAATAGTGTATACTTTTCTGTAATATAGCGCAGAACCGGCAATTGTCAACACAATATCCGGCATAAATGCGGCAATTGCTGGGCCTAATGAACCGGCTTCGCCAAAAGATATTGAAAGTGCTCTTATCAAGTAGTATGCGAAAATTATTAGAATGCTGAATAAAAATCCTCTGTTATAACGAACTCTTGGCGGAGTAATAGCAAGCGGAACACCAATTAAAACAAGAACAATAGTTGTTAAAGGTAAAGCTATTTTATCAAACAAACTTATTTGTAATTCCTGTTTATCCGGAATATCCGGCAGTTTAAGGAGTTTACATAATTGAATAAAATTGTGTTCATTTGCTAGATTTCGGTTCATTTCTCTTGACAAATCCATGCCGAATTTTACCGTTGTATCGTCAAACAAAGTTGTATCAAAAGCTTTTCCATTATTTGCAACAGTATAAATAGCTCCCTTGCGGAATTTCCAGCCCTCTTCCGTTGTATCACCTTCTTTTGCTTGAAGAATTTGAATGGTACCATCTTTTGAAGCATCCATAACGGTTATATTATGTAAAATACCGTTTGTGCAATCTCCTACATAAAAAAGCCGCTTCAATGAACCGCCATCTTTTAATTCTTTAAACGTAAAATGTTCTTTTCCTTCCGGAATGTTCTTTTTGGAAAAAGCATATAACGCTAAATCTGTAGATTGTTTCGTCATAACAGGAACAATCGTTTCATTTGTTATAAAACTTATAACAGATAAAATAATTGCAAAAACAAAAATAGGTCTGGCAATTCTGTTAATACCGATTCCGCATGCCCGCATTACTGTTATTTCCGAACTCAAGCTCAGTCCGTTTAAAGTCATAACAGTCGCCAACAGAACTCCCATAGGAATTGTCATAACAAAAACAGCAGGAAGGTGCAAAATTATTATTAAAAATGCAATTTTAAAAGGAATTCCGTACATTGAAATTTGTTTTATCAAAGTAATAAATGTATCAGACGCAAATATGATAGATGTAAAAACAAGTACACCCATAATAAACATTTCAATTACTTGCTTCAGTATGTATTTATCCAATAAGTATAACTTTTTATATTTTATAAATAATTTGGTTAAAAACTTTTTCACTATTTGCTCCTGTAATTATATTATACATAAAATATTTATTTTTCAGATACAGAAAATAGCCGATTATTTCTTCTATTTTTATAAAGTTTTTAAAGTCTTTTCCGCAAACTTATTTAGTAAATTAATTTCCGGCAGGGCAAAGTTTATTTAATTTATAAATTATATTTAAACCATTTAGGGTTAAATTTTTGTCTATATAATCAAATGGTCTTTCCATGTATTCGGTAATAAATTCGGATAATCCGCCGGTAGCAATTAGAACAGCTCTTTGACCGAGTTCTTTTTCACACTCTTTAACCAAACCGCTTATTGCACAAGCATGACCTCTTATTACACCAGAAAGAATATTATCTTCAGTATTTTTTCCTATAACGTGGTCTATCTTTTTAGGTGATAACTTGGGAAGCAGTGATGTGTAATGATTTAATGCTTCAAATTGCATATTAACTCCGGGGATTATTATTCCACCCGTAAAATAACCATCTTTATCAATTATATCAAATGTTGTTGCAGTTCCTATATCTATTATTATTGCAGGGCATGGGTATTTTTTATGGCAAACGGCATTAGCAAGCCTGTCTTTTCCGATTTGCTGCGGATTATCAACTTTTAATTTTAAATCTGTTTTAAGGGTTAAATCTAAAACAATTGATTCTATATTGAATATATTATCCGCAATAACTTTTATTTTCTTATCCAAATCTTTCACTACGGAAGAAATTATAGCTCCTTCGATATTATATTTTTGAAAGTAATCTTTAAATAAAACTTTAATCTCTGCATCTAAATTTGAAGAATGGGTAATCAGGCGATTCGTTTCAATTATTATATCGCTATCAAAAATACCAAAAGTAACATTTGAATTTCCTATATCAACCGCTAAAATCAATTTTTATTCCCCGTAATTCTTCAATGTATTTAATATTAACTGTTTCATCTCTTCTCTTATATAATCGGGCTTCAACACTTCACAGTAGGTGTCGTATCTCAAAAGCCTTGATAAAAGATGTTCTTTATTTTCATCTTGATTTGATATAACGATGCTTCCGTCTTTCTCTTCACTTATTTTTACTTCATTGCTTCTTAATCCGTATCTTTGTGCCAATGGCGGTTTTAATTTATATACAACTTCGACGATATCTTCTTTTACGGGAATAAAACTCTCATAAAGAGTTTCTATTCCGGAAAGTCTTGATAAATCTATCATTCTATGACGCTTATTGTATACTTTTAAATAAACTTTTCCGTCTTGTTCAACTACTTTTATAGGAATGCATTCCAATATGTCTCTGTTTTTAAATAAAAGTTTAATCTTTCTTTTACCTGTAACTGCATATTCAAATTGCTCAAAGACCTTTTGATAATCATTTGGTTCTATTTTTGTCAATTTCTTGCTTGAAATTCCGATTATTCTATTAATAAGATTGCTTAAAATATCAAAATTCTTTTTAGACATACTGCTTGAAATAGCATTTTCCAAAGATTTTAATAAGTCTATTTCAGAATATTTTAATGTTAATCCAAACGGAACCTTTGTAATAAAGTATTTGTTATGAACTTTGGGAATTTCTATTCCGCAATATCTGCAAGTATTTATGTATTTACTTACAATACTGTTGTTATAAATAATGTCCGGTTCATCGCTATTTAGTTTTTCAACAATTTCCTGCATGGAAAAATCACCTTTTAGCATTACTTGAAAGGTCTTAAATACCTGCATACAAGAAAGATTTTTTTTCTGAGCCACTTTATTCATTGTAGATAGCCCTCATTTTTTGCAAAAGATCTATTATATGTTGCTTAAAATCTTCCGGTTCAAGAACTGTACATGTTGAACCAAAAGAAAGGATACGCTGACGAGCAACAAATTCATTGTGATATTGCCCCTCAATAATAAATCCTTCATCACTTTTTTCAACTATTTTTTCATTCTCAGTTAAACCTGCGACACCAAACTCCTTGATTAGAAATTTTATTACAAGTGGTTTGATTTCGAACTCTTCGTTGCTGTCCTTTTTAGAAATAATTTTTTTTATTCTGTTAAAGTTTAGAGTGACAGCTTCTTTTAAATTAATATCAAATCCGTATAAATATATTTTATCATTTTGTATCACAACATCTTTTGTTGAAATTTCTTTTTCTTCCGGATTTTTGGAATAAGGCGGCTGATACTCGATTTTTAATATTCTTTTATATTTACAATCTTTGATTAGTTCTTCCAAATTATCTATATCAACCGATTTTAGTACAGATATACCGTATAAAATTTCTTTTATTTCATCATTTGTAACATATCTGGCAATTTTCTTTATTAATTGATGATATTCTAATAAAGTAGATAACTTAATATCATTTTTTATTTGATTATACGCATTTTTAAGAAGGCTTACTTCTTTTTCATCAATTTTTAAAGCAAAAGGATAATCTTTTAGAATGTACTTATTTCCTGTTTTTTTTGTTGCTCTTGTAATTTCAAATCCCATAACTCTTAATGTATTTAAATCAATACGAATTATATCATTTGGGCTATCCGGAGCCATTAATTTAAATTCAACAAATTTATTTTTTATTTCTTCTATTGAACGAGGTGCATCAATTAAGAGACCGCATAAAATCAAAGCTCTGAGACCGGTCAATGAAATCTGACACAATTCTAGTTTTTCTTCAGCAGAAAGCACGTTTTCCCCTTCAAAAATTCAATTAACTAACTCTCAGTATTGCATAAATTGGCAAAATATTCAATGATTTTATCACAATAAAATCTGTCTATAGCTGAAAATAAAAGAACATCGCCGTCAAAAACTTTTTTAATATCTGATATAATCTTATTATGCTTTGCCCTTGGCACGTAGTCAATTTTTGTAGCAATTGTAAAAATCGGTAAATTATACGCTTTAACCCATTCGCGCATTTGCATATCATTTTTTTGAATTTCATGACGCGCATCAATGAATTGAATCAATGATTTTATTTGTTTTCTGTTTAATAAATATTCTTCCAAATATTTTTGCCATTTTGCTTGAGCTTCTTTTGAAACTTTTGCATATCCGTATCCGGGTAAATCTGCAATCATAAATTGTTCTTCAAAATTAAAGAAATTAATCAATCTTGTTTTCCCCGGTGTATTAGAAGTTTTTGCCAATTTCTTATTATTTGCTAAAGTATTTATGAACGATGATTTTCCGACATTAGAGCGTCCCAAAAGCGGAAATTCGGGTAAATTAAAATCCGGACATTGTGATAATTTTTCTGCACTTATTATAAATTTAGCGTTAAGCTGACTCATTTTGCTTTTCCTCTTGTTGTTGAGCTTGTTTTAATTTTGCTCTGTGAGTAACAAGTGAAAGTAAATTGTATAATTTTTCGTTATTAACAACTGTCAATTGCGCTTTGTTTTTTAAAAGTGTTACATCAATTGACGGTTTTTGCTCAAATATATTTCCGGTTTGTATACTGACTATTTGAATAAAATTATCTCTAAGTATACTGAGGGGTTCTTTTAAAAATGTTTCGAAGGTTTTTAAAATATTCATAAATCTTTTTCTGCTTCTATTTTGGCTACCAGTATTGTATAATAAGCGTATAAGTTTGTAAATGGGTTTTGGAAAATTATTTTGGGGTAAAAATTGAATCAAACAGATAAACAATATATAGAAGAATTTAAAACTTATTTAAGTGTAGAAAAGAATTTTTCTTCCCATACATTGACTGCATATTGTTCTGATATTGTAAGTTTTATACTTTGGTTAGATAACATTAGCTGCACAGAAGTAACATTTGAAAAACTCAGAGAATACTTACATTTTATCCAAAGATTTGATTATAAAAAAACAACTATTGCAAGAAAAACAGCATCTGTCAGAACCTTTTACAAATTTCTATTCAGAGAAAAATATATAGATACAAATCCTGCAATTTCTCTATCAGCTCCCAAAAGACCTAAACCATTACCCAAATTTTTAACACCTGATGAAGTTGAACAAATTTTAAATAATGTTAGAATTGATACCCCATCCGGATTTAGAAACAGGGTAATTTTAGAACTTCTCTGGGCAACCGGCATGCGTATTTCCGAGCTTTCAAATTTAAATTATGGTGATATAAACTTTGATGAGAATGAAATACGAGTCTTTGGTAAAGGAGCAAAAGAACGGATTGTCCTGATGTCGGAAAGAGCGAAAAATTATCTTATTCAGTACATAAATACCGCACGAAATCTTATTCCTAAAAACGGTTATACAGCAGGAGAACTTTCGGAAGACTCACCGCTTTTTATAAACAATACCGGATATCGGCTTCAAAATAAGACAATAAGACAAGTTATTAATGAAACTGTTGAAAAAATAGAACTCCCTAAAAAGGTTACTCCGCACGTTTTTAGACACAGTTTTGCAACAAAATTAATCGAAAACGGAGCAGATTTGAGAGTTGTTCAAGAGCTTCTTGGACATGCCGGAATTTCTAATACTCAAATTTATACACATGTTTCAATGAAACACATGAAAGATGTATATGAAACAGCCCATCCGCATGGGAAAAATTAAAATAATGATTCAATTTTTTCTTTTGCTTTTGTAAAAAAGTTTTCTTTAACAGCTTTTTGTTGTGTTTTTTCAAGAGTTTCTATTAAAAAAAGATTTGAATTTAAGAAACCATTATTTTTTCGAGCATCTTCTGAAGCCAATAGAGCACACTTCTCAATAAATTCAGAACTTTCCGGCTGTTCAAAATTTAAAAGTTTTGAACCGTCTCCAATGTAATATTTCACTCTGTCATAACAAGTAAACAATATATTTTTTATCTTATAACAATGAATTCCGTCTCTTTCTCTGGTCTGAATAGCATATCCATTTTTGTTAACAATTAAATTTGCTTTTTTAAAATTTTTCATTTTTTTCTCGGCTGCTTCCAGCGTTGAACGTACTTCTTGCGACTGCTTTTGTACAAATGCTTTACCTGCACTTGTATATTTTACGCCTTGAAACGAAACTGAATCATTAATTTTGTTTAACATATTCTTTATTCCTTTGGTTTTATCTACCTTTTTAACTGTTATAAAACAGGTAAAAATTTTTTTTGCTATTTTAAAACAATATCTTATAAATATTGTTTTTATATTTTGTCAAAAAATACATAATTAATAATAAATAGGCAGAGCCAAAAAGACTCTGCCTAAATAAATTAAAAAAGTTTAAAATTCTAAGCTTTTGCAAAAGAATTATTTGAACGAGTTGATATTTCTTCTTTTAATTTAGAAATAAATTCATCTACGCTCATTGTACCAACCTGTCCGATTCCTCTGGCTCTGACTGCTACAGAATTATTTTCAATTTCCTTATCTCCGATTACACAGACATAATTAATCTTTTTATCCTGCAAGCTTTCACGAATCTTATAATTCATCGATTCCGAACGGTCATCAAGATTGACTCTAATACCTTCTGCACGCATTTTTTTGTAAACTTGTTCAGCAAAATCAACGTGTTTTTCGTTAGATATCGGAACTATAGATACTTGAGTAGGTGCAAGCCATGCCGGGAAACAACCAGCATAGTGCTCTATTAAGATACCATGGAATCTTTCCATTGAACCGAATATAACTCTATGAAGCATTAAAGGTGTTTTCATACTTCCGTCTTTGTCTTGATATTTAATATCAAATCTTGCCGGTAAGTTAAAGTCTAACTGAATTGTTGCACATTGCCATGTTCTTCCGATTGCATCTTTTACCTTGAAGTCGATTTTTGGACCGTAGAATGCGCCGTCGCCTTCGTTGATGTCATATTTCATCCCACGTCTTTCCATTGCTTCTTTTAAGCCTGCTTCAGCTTTGTTCCAGTTTTCTATTTCACCTACAAAACTTTCTGGGCGGGTTGATAATTCAACCTCAAATTCCATATTGAATATTGCCATTGTATCAGCAACAAAATCAATAATTCCGTTGATTTCATCAACCAACTGTTCAGGTGTACAGAAAATATGAGCATCATCTTGAGTAAAACCTTGAACACGAGTCAAACCGGATAAAGCTCCCGATTTTTCTTTTCTGTAAACAGTACCCAATTCTGCCATTCTAAGCGGTAATGAACGATATGAATACCTGTTTGCTTGATAGATTAAAATGTGGAACGGGCAGTTCATCGGTTTTACTACATATTGATCATCACTGTCTTCATCTTTTTGAACAAAGAACATGTTTTCTTTGTAGTGATCCATGTGTCCTGAAATCTCCCAAAGAGTAGATTTCGCAATTTGAGGAGTATTAACGATTACATAACCTCTTTTTCTGTGTTCTTCTCTCCAGTAGTTTTCAATTTGTTCACG
>CADBPN010000102.1 GCA_902796585.1 uncultured bacterium | reverse complement strand
TCCTTCTCTCTCTCCGCCATTTTATTAAAAACTAGTTAGAATGTTTGAGAGGGATTCTCACGCATTAAGCATAGCTTAATGGGTTCTCCCCTCCGTACGCTTGTGCTTTGTTGACAGATTTGCTTTTAAATTCCACGCAAAACGTGACATTTAGTCACCTTTTGCATTTAGTCATCCCAGCATTTAATTAAATTGCCATTATCATCATAATCTCTGGAAATTTCTTTTTTACCATTTTGTTTATTATCATAACTTACAATATTACCTTTGTCATTATACATAACATGTTTTTCTATGCCAGTATTCTCGTACCATACATCAAACCAATCATTAGGACTATCATTATATTGCGTTTTTTTTATTCCACCATCAGGCATTATTTCGGTTATATTATGACCATGAATTTTATTATCTTTATACTCATATCCAAATTCTATTTTTTTATTTTTGCTTTCTATTGTTGATAAAATACCTTCCGGTAAAAAGGTATAAATATCACCCTCTTTTGAGATTATTTTTTCAAGCTTTCCATTTGAATAATATTTTCTTTCGCCTTCTATTGCATTAATTTTATTCATATCAATATCGTAGAATGGAGATGGCTCCAGGTTTGTTATATCAATATCATCTTTGCCGACATTTGAATTTATTGGTTGTGATTTGCTAGTTGTAATGCTATATGAATTCCCATTTAGTAAATGCAAATTTGTTGTTTCATCATGCATTCCTTTGGTTTCAGAAGCGTATGTACATTTTTTATTTTCATCATATTCTGCGAAACTGCTATAATTTTTGCCATTTTCTGTATAATTTTTCCTTATTGAATATGTTTTTTCTTTTGGTAAATAATCAATCTCTATTTCGTTACCTTTAGAAAACATCTTGTATTTTGTAACTTGTGTTGGTTTGCCATTTTCATAATAAGTTGAATATTCAGTTCCATCCGGCATGATTTTTTCTACATCCATATTATTTTCATCAAACCACATTGCCCACTTAATACCTGAATCTTTTTCTTTTGTGAGACTATAATGAAGCTTATTACCTCTAATATCTCTAAAATAGTATGTTGTATTATCATTTATAATCCTTACAAGTTCACCATCAGAATTGTATATTTTTTCTCCTTTAATATCTTCAACTTTTGTTGGGATATTCAAGGGTTTTATTATAGGCAAATCAAATATTTCATTTTTATTGACAAGAGAATAATTATATGCAGCTAATGCTTCTGTCCCTTTAAAAGATACTGATGGAGAATTACTGTTATTATGAATAGGATTAGTTAAGTTATTATTGTTCTTCAAATAACTTAAAGACAAATTTTTATTTATATAAATAGGATTAATAAAATTCTGCATGCAAAAACCTTCCATATATTATATAAAACAATAAATAGTAATATATTGCCTAATTTTTCCTAAATATTACAAAAAATTTACATTATATATTGTCCCATCAAAGAATCAATTGAAGAACTTAAAATAATTTGATAAAGTGAGTAAGTAGGTTAGGTGAAACACAACAAAAACAAAGCAAATTAATATTTCATACAATAAAAAATCTCAAACCTACTGTTCTTTCTTCTCAAACCGACTGTTATTATAAATTTTTAAAAATAGCAAATTTTATTTTTACGTGTTTTTAATTAGACATGCAAATTGTAAATTATAAAAATCAATCAACAAATTTTAAGGCAGCATTCCCTGTTCAGCACTGGTTTGCAGAAAGTGTAAACGGGAGTTATGCGCTTGCGGATATGCAAACTGCAAAAAAACTTCAGGGTAAAATAATAAGAATGCTAAACCGTCCTTCTGCTGAAAATACTGCAAAGCAACTTGTTCCAAGAGAACAAAATTTTATAACTTATATGGAATCTTGTGATTCTGATTATAGGAAAATGTGTGAATTGGAACGAAAAATACAGCAAGAAAGAAAATGCAAAAATTTTGATAGCAAAAAATATAAACCAATAACAAAAGTAAGGTCTTTTTATGACAGAGAATCGTCAAATGTATCAAGTTACAGCCCGCTTGCATATATAATATCCGGAAAAGATATTGAACCATTTGAAGAGGGTTTGGCTAAAAACATAGGCAAAGAGAAAAAGAATGCGAAAGAACTTCTTTCTCATCCATACTCTCCTCAAACTCTTCAAGCAATTGATTTATATAATACTTGCGGACTTAATTTTGTAAACAATCCGGACTTAAGAATAAAAGACAAAAAAACAGGTATGACTTATGTTTTACATACAAAGTTTGAAATTATAAGAAATAAACTTGGTAAAATAAAAGATTATCGTTTTGTTGATGCAAGGTTTTTGCCCGAATACGGTCCGGAAAGTCCATTTACAAAACTCGGATATACAAAATAATTATATATAAAAGTGCGTCCGAGATTTATCGGACACACTTACTTTATAAACATCTATATTACATTTCTAAGTTCATTTGAGAGAACTGAATAATTTTGTTCTTACCGCTGTGTTTAGCATTATAAAGAGCGTGTTCTGCGTAACGGATTACGGTATTTGCATCTTCTTCCACATCTTGCATACAAGGATAAGTTGAAATTCCGCCTGAAATTGTTACTCTGTGAGCTTCTTCTTCTCCGGCAGGAATAAATTCCATTTTTTCAACTTCTCTTCTGAATCTCTCTCCAAATAAGAACGCATTTTCTTCGGAAGTATTAGGAAGTACAAGTAAAAATTCTTCGTCACCGTATCTGGTTAAAATATCTTCTTTTCTTATCATTGCATTTAATCTGTTTGCAATATTTCTTAGAAGAATATCGCCCCATTCATACCCGTACATATCATTTACAACTTTAAAGAAATCAATATCAAATAATATACATGAAAGTTTTGTGCCATATCTTCTTGAACGTGATATTTCTTCTTCTAAACGTTCTTGCAGATATTTTCTGTTATGTAAACCTGTCAAATCATCGGTTGTAGATACTTTTTCAACTTTATCTTTATAAGCTTTAATTTTTAGCAATGCGTTTACACGAATTAATAATTCATCAGTATTTCCGATATTAGAAATAAAATCAAATCCTTCGGCTCTTACGGTGATGTCTTTTCTTGGATTCCCTATAAACAAAATCGGACAAGGAAATTTGTTTGTCATAAGTGTATCTTTTGCCGCTTCTATATTTTCTACTATCATTAATGACGGATTCATTACTGCGTAGTCTTTCATTTGTTCTATAGCAACAACTCTTGTTTCTGCATCATCAATATCCATCAATGCAGATTGCAATTCCGGCATCGGTCTTGTAGAATAAATTACAATATTACTCATATTTAATACCTCTTCTTATTAAGATAAACCAAATTTACTTTATCATACTACATTATTTAAGTATTGTGCAAGTGGTAAACAATAACTATCATATAAAAATAGTATTAACTATTACTTAAAAAAATAAAAAGGAATTAAAGATTCCTCTAATTCCTTTATAAAACGGAGTTTAACTAAAATTTTTATTATCTGTTTTGAAAAAAATTGCTTACTATTGTGTAGCCATTTCCATTGCAGATTGTAACAGGTCTTTATTGGATTTTATAAGTGCATTAACAAGCTCCATTTGAACTTTTGCTTGTTGATAATAAGACATGTTAGCTTTAAAATCGGTATTTGCTTGTTCTAATAACCCTGAACGGATTTCTCCTCTTCCTATTACAGGTTTTCCGGATTCGGGAGTTTCTACAAAAACGTTTTCTTTTGTTTGGTACAATCCGTTAGGATTGTGGAAATTAGCCGTTGCAATTTTATACAGGGGAACCATTCTGTTTCCGCCGTCAGCTTTGCCATATATAGTACCATCATTTTTTATTTCATATTCATCATATTTGCCCAAAAATTTTCCGTTGTTAGGATCAATCCAAAGTTTAATATTTGTTGTCGGTATACTTAACGCACCGCCTTTGAGAGCCGTTTCTTCATATAAATCAGCGCTCAATGATTTTGTGCCGGACATAATTTCACCTTTATCATTAAGAATATATCCTTGAACGGTTGCACCGCTTTTTGCTTTGTATATACCTTCTTTATCAAATGTGAAATCACCGAGTCTTGTGTATTCTACATTACCTTCCGGAGAACGTAATACGAAAAATCCGCTTCCTTCAAAAAACAAATTTTCATTGGATGTACCCGGCATAGATTTCCCTTGTCCGTTGTTGCGTACATTGTTATCTACTACCGCACCGCCAAGAAATGTTTTAAAAGTAACTTTATTTTCTCTAAAACCGGGGGTATACACATTAGTAAGGTTTTCCGCTAAAATATCCATCCATTGCGTAGTTGCCTTTTGTGTGTTTAGAGCAGTTGTGTACAAATCATTCATTTTTGCTGCCTTTCTTTTTATTATCTTTTTCTTGTTCTTGTCTCTGTCTGCGTTGATTTAATTCATTGTAATCAATATTATTTTCATCAAATCTCTGACGCAAAATCGGAAGGTTATCTCTTAAGTACGCTTCCGCTATTTGTGAGGAAGGAAGGAAATCTGCTGATATTTTTCCGTCCCTTGATATTTTTATAATGACAGAAATGTCATTGTCAAAATCTATTCTTAAAGGTTTGTTATTTTTCATTGAATCAGCAAGCATATCAGCTAATGTTTTTGATACATGCGAAGCTTTTTGCACATCCGTAATTTCATTCATATTTAATTCTTGTTTGTTGACTAAGGAAGCAAAAAAGTCTACATCTTCTCTTGTCATTACTACCGAATTAATATTTTCTGCTTGTTGAGTATTATTTTTTGTATTTTGTATTTCTGAAGCATTAGAGCGGGCTTTTGCCATCATATAATTGTCTGCCATGGTTGACATTATTGTTTTTTCTTCAGCAATATCCTTTGCCGAATTTGATAGTTCTTCTTTATTATCTTGATTCATAAAATCGCTAAAAGGTTGACCATTACTGTTAAAGCTCATAGATGCATTCATCTGTGAACTAAGCATTTCTCTTTCTCTGATGTTCATATCGTTGTCTATCATATAATTCTCTTCATTATTATCGTCATTTAGTTTTAAACTCTTTAATTGTTCTTCCGTAGTTTCCTCTGAATGGTTTAGTTTACCCATTTCTTTAAGAGTATCACTAAGTCCTTCTATGGCATCATTAACATTCTTATCTTCTTTTTCTTCTTTTGTTTTATTTGATTCTTTTGAAGAATCACTTTTTTTATTTTCTTCTTTTTCTACGTTTTTATCTTTAGTACTTTCTTCTTTTTTTACCGAAGCTGTTTCTTTTTGTTTATTATTAACATTTTTCAATTCATCTGCAAATTTAACATCAGTTTGTTTTGATGTTGTTGATGTTTTTTGAGTTCCCGTTTGAGAAGATGTCTGTACATTTTTTGTTGAGTCTACATTCATAATTTACCTATTCCGTTTCTATTCTTTTTAATTCTTCTTCAAGTTCTTGTTCTTCTTGAGCTTCTCTTGACTGAATAAAAAACCTCTGAACACCTATTTCCGAAAATTGTTTCAGTTCCGCGGCTTTTTCTTCTTCTATATAAAGCTCTCTTTGTTTCTCTTTATGTTTTTCTACTACTTTAACTTCTTGCTCACATTTAACAAGTTTTTGTTTTTCTTCGTCTAATATTGCTTGAACTTTTTGCCGTTCCTGTTCAAGAACTTCTGCTTTGTCCCACAAATGATGTAAGTAATTATCATAGTATTCCATCATTCTGAAATCAGCGGTTTTTTTATTTTGGATAGTTTGAGCTATTTCTGCCTCATTTTGTCTTATTCGTTCTTCTGCTTCGTATACGGCTTGCTGGGCTTTTTGTACGACCAAAAGCTGCGCTTCTTTTTTTCTTATACGAAAATCAAGAACTTTTTGTAATCTGTATCTAAAGGGCATAAATATATTCTCTCACCTTGTATTATGAGACATGTTTTATAATTTTTTATCATCTGTTTAGTTGATTAATGATAAAAATACTTTCGTCAATTTTTATGTTAATATTTTTGTTATGCTAAATAAAATTTTAACAATTTTTGAATGTTCCAGAATTTATTCTTTACCAATGACGATTATGTCTTGGCTCGTTATATTTATATTCGGACTTCTTGATTCCGGAAATATTTTGTACGGTTTTTTTGCGTTATTTGGAATTTGTTTTGCACATCTGGCGGCAAATGTACTTGATGATTATTTTGATTACAAATCATTAATAAAACAAGTTAACTTTGATAAAAAAGAGTATCTTCAAAATACGCAAAAAACCAAATGCAGACCTCTTATTGCAGGCGTTGTAACCGAGCCTGAAATAATTTTATTAGCTCTTGTTTATCTTGTATTAGCCGGTTTAATAGGGTTATTCTTATTTTTAAAATGCGGAACACCTGTATTTTATTTTGCCGCCGCAGGAGGTGTGATAACTCTGATTTATTCTTTTCTTTCCAAGATAAAATTGTCAGAAGTTGCAGTTGCACTTGCTTACGGCCCTATTTTATACGGCGGAGTGTACTACGTAATGACAAAGACTTTATCCTGGGAAACGTTTATTCTTGCCCTTCCAACTATGTTTGTAACGGTAATTCTTTTATATATTCATACAATTATGGATTATGATTTTGATATAAAAGAAGGGCACTTAACTATTGCAAATTCTTTTGATTCACAGTTAGATGCATTGATTGTGTTAAAAATATTATTGATATCGGCTTATGTTGCACCTATTTTGATTTGTATTTTTGATATCTCTGATTGGCAGGTTTTACTTGTTTATTTGACAATACCTCTTGGTGTAGATTTGTATAAATCATTGGAAGAATTTTCGCTTGCTCCGGAATCAGTTCCCGCAAAAAAATGGTATCATTTTCCAATGGAAAATATGAAAAGAATAAAACAAATGGGTGCTGAAAGTTTTATGATAAGAATGTATCAATCAAGAAACCTAATGATTTATTTTTCTGTATTGCTTTGTGTTGGGTTAATTTTGGCTAATTTGTAGGATAATAATATTCAAGTATATATGACTTAATCATTATCGTTGGGCCTATTTAATTGTTTTATGGATTCTAACATTAGATTTGGCAGTATTATACTCAAGTTCTTTTTGCTTAATTATTTGTACAGATTTGTTCATTAATATTGTATAAATTATATTTAAATCATCTTTGCTATTGCATATTAAGTTACCATAGGATAATACTTTTGTGGTTTGTGTTTTAACTAATATTTTATTTATTATTTTGGAAACATTTGGTTCATAAAATTCACATAAAACCCATCGAATATTTAATTTTTTGTAAAAAATTGATATATACATACATATAACCATACAATGTAAGATTAGAAAAATCAATAAACTGTGATTATTATGTTATATATACAATGTATGGTTATTTGTTATGTCAATAGATAGAAAATTAATGAAAAATGGTAATGGTTGGGCATTAAGTATTAATTCTACAATGCTGGGTTTTTTAGATGTTAATCCAGAAACTGATATGGTTAAGTACACAATGGATAATAATAAGTTAATAATAACTAAAAGCGAGAAAAAAATAGAAAAAAAACACTGAATGGAAAGAAACGATATTTTTATTAAAAGTGTACAATTACCGTTCTTTATATATTACTATTCAAATAAAATTTACCCGAAATTATTCAGAACAAAAGTGTTTATGTTACCATGACATTATGAATTGTTTTTTTAGGAATCAGCACGAAGCACTTTATAATGCAACAAAACCTTATCAATACGTAGGCGGAGAGTTTTTGTCATATAACAAAGATTGGGAAAGCTCCTCTGTTAAGTTTGCGTTTGTTTTTCCGGATAAATATGAAATCGGAATCAGCAACCTTGGTGTAAGAATTATTTATGACAGGGTTAATTCTTTTACTCGGAAAAAGGACGGTGTAAGCGATTCTCCATTTTTAGCAGATAGAGCTTATGCTCCGGAACCGGATTTTAAGCCGGAATATTTATACGGAGTTGAATCTAAGCGCGCATTAAAGGATTTCGACGGAATCGGTTTTTCTCTGCAGTATGAGCTGTCATATCCGACTGTGCTGAAAATGCTTGAGATGTCAGGAATCGGAGTGAAAAATTATGAAAGAAAAGAAGACGAACCAATTGTTTTGGCAGGCGGCCCCTGTACATTTAATCCGCTACCGATGGCAGATTTTATTGATGTTTTTTGTATCGGTGACGGCGAAGATA
This sequence comes from uncultured bacterium, assembly GCA_902796585.1. Classification (GTDB taxonomy): domain Bacteria; phylum Cyanobacteriota; class Vampirovibrionia; order Gastranaerophilales; family Gastranaerophilaceae; genus CAG-196. Next base: position 5,011 of record CADBPN010000102.1, on the reverse strand, counting down.
TGATGGTTGAAGTGTGCGAAGTATTGGAGAGTACAAAAGGGAAATCAAGAGAAGAAAAAATTAAAGAATTATGCAAAATAGAAGGCTGTTGGAGTGCATTGAATCAAGTTTCTTTTTCACTTGCAGGAAGCAGTTGCGGGGAGGAGACACTAAAAAAACAAGATAAAAATTCTTCCGACATTATTAAATATAAAACGGTTAACAAGCGGCTATCTCCATTAACATTAGAGAATGCTTCAACATCATACCCGATACCGTTTTCAAGTTCTGTTCACGATAGGGCTATTGTTGAGATAAGAAGAGGATGCGGCAGAATGTGTCGTTTTTGTCAACCCGGACACGTAACGCTTCCAATCAGAGAAAGAGAAGCTGAAGATATTATAAAAATTACAAAAGAGTTGGTTAAAAATACCGGATATGACGAATATTCACTTCTTTCTCTTTCATCAAATGATTATTCAAATATAGCAGAAGTTATAAAAGAGCTTTCTGTCGATTTTAACAAGAAAAAAATTAATGTTTCTCTGCCCAGTCAGCGTATAGACGGATTCAGTCTGGAACTGGCAAACCTAATGCAATCAGTAAGAAAAGCCGGCATGACACTTGCTCCGGAAGCAGGTAGTCAAAGACTCCGTAACGTTATCAAGAAAAATATTTCGGAAGAACAAATTATAAATGCGGCGCTTACATTGTATGAAAACGGTTGGAGCAAAATCAAATTCTATTTTATAGCCGGACTTCCCACCGAAACAATGGAAGATATGGATGAATTGGCAGAACTTTTAAGTAAAATAAAATACAAAGCTAAACAAATAAAGCGTGAAAAAGATTTAAAACATGGTTTTGAAATAACTTGTACATTATCAATATTTGTTCCTAAACCGTTTACACCTTTCCAATGGTGTCCGCAGATGGATTTGGATATAGTTTCTGAGCATATAAATTATTTAAAAGAAAAGGTTAAACATATAAAAGGTGTAAAAATTAATTATCACGAAAAGTATATTTCTCAGATTGAAGCTGTTTTAACTCGCGGTGATGATTCTTTATGTAATTATATTTATGCTCTTTATAAAAAAGGATGCTATCTGGATGCTTGGGGCGAATATTTCGACAAAGATGTTTGGAGAGAAACTGCGGAAGAATGCGGGTTTACGCTTAAAGACAGAGCAAAAAAAGAATACGATTTAGAAGATGTTCTTCCCTGGGATTTTGTAAATGTCGGAATTTCTAAAGAATGGCTTCAAAAAGAATACGAACTTGCAATGATGCAGGGAGGTAAATCGGACAATACACTTAATTTACAAAAAACTTGTGAACAAGGTTGTGTAAATTGCGGAGTTTGTAGTTCGTTTAAAACTCACAAGGTTTTAGCAAAACCATATAAAGCTTCGGATGTGGCGCAAAAGATTACTCAGGAAGAACAAGTTGACCCAACCAGAGTAAATCGAGATCCGAATATTCCTATTTATAAATATCGTCTTAAGATTACTAAAAAAGGGTTGTTGAGATATTTTTCGCATTTGGATTGGCAAAATACATTCCATAAAGTTCTTTCAAGAAGCGGATTAAACGTTGTATATTCACTCGGTTTTAATCCTACAATGAAAGTATCAATGGGAATTGCGCTTCCTTTATTTGCACAAAGTGAAGGAGAGCTTGTTGATATTGAATTGTATGATAATTTAGAGCCAAATAAAATAAAAGATTGTATAAATCCAAACTTACCAACAGGTGCTGAAATTATATCAGTAAAACAAGTTGATCGTTCCGAAACTGCTGTAGATATATCCGCACACTGGGCTGAATATAAAATAAAGCCATATATCAAATTGGGAGAAAATGATTACAACTTTGACCAATATAAAAAAGATGTTGAAAGAGTTTTAACTTCTGATTCGATTCTTATTACAAAGAAGAATAAGAAAGGTATAGATAAAACTACAGATTTTAAAAAATCAGTAGGCAATTATAGATTTGAAGATGACAGTTTGTATATTTTCTTAAGAGTCGGTCAAGGCTCGGAAATTCCTGCACTGCGAGCTGATGATTTGATGAAATTGGTAAATGAAAACCAAATTTTTGATATAACAAGAATTAAATTCCTCGATGAAAAGTTGAACGAAATGTAATATTTTATGCATTTTTCTTTTTACTTGAGGTATCATTAAGAAAATAAATAAACGGTAATATTAAAATTACGGCTACTGCATAGTATCTGAAAGTTTCAACATATCCCCATAATGCAGCTTGCTGCCGCAGAAGTCCGTATACTTGACCTTGAGCCATGTGTATAGCTGTCATCGGGTCAAATTGTGTCATAAATGCTGAACTCATTGCGTGTATTCTTTCCGCAAAAACAGGATTTGTGTCAGTAAGTGATTTAGTCATCATCATTTGATGTGCCTGAGAAAATCTAGAAATCATTGTAGTTGCAATAGATGTTCCGATTGCCGCGCCAACATTCTTAAACAAGTTTTGAACACCGGAAGCGTTTGTTTGAGCTTCATTTGGCAGAGTAGCACAAGAAATATTTGAAAGAGGAACCATTGAAAGCACCATACCGGCACCAAATACAAAGTTAGGAAGAGCAATATTTGCAAGTGCAATATGCGTGTTAATTTCACCAAATAATAATCCGCCGATTGCAAGTGTTATTAATCCGATTGTTGCTGTAGGTTTTATTCCTATTCTCACAACCAATATTCCGCTAAGAATTGATGCAACGAAACATCCTAAGCCTCGAGGCAGCATGGATAAACCGCTTAAAAATGAGGTATATCCGAGTAACGATTGAAGCATAGATGGCAGAATTGCAGCTGATGACATCAATACTGCCATCAAAACTATTTGTCCTGCCGTACCTATTAAGAAGTTATGGTTTTTTAGGATCGAAAGGTTGATTAATCCGGTACCGCTTTTTGCTTTCTTTTTTTGAATATAAACAAAAGCTATAAACGAAATAACCGAAACTGTAAATAATTTACAAATCCAAGGAGCGCCGAACCAATCAGCATCATTGCCTTTATCCAATACAACTTGAAGAGTCAGCAACCATACTGCAAGGAAAAAGAATCCTGAAAAATCCATTTTAACATTTTCTTGTTTTCTGGAATACGGAGGTTCTTCCAAATAATTTTGAGTAAGATACAAACATAAAATTCCGAAAGGAATGTTTATAAAATATATGAATGGCCAAGACCAATTTTCTGTTATCCAACCGCCTACAGAAGGCCCGAGAATTGGAGCCATAATTACACCCAAACCAAACACAGCCATTGCTTGAGGAAGTTTTTCTTTGGGAAAAATTTCAAAAATTACGGCTTGAGCAATCGGCATTATACCTCCGCCTCCGATACCTTGAATAATACGAGAAATCAGCATCATTGACATTGAATTTGCAAGTCCGCACATAATTGAGGCTATTGTAAATATCACAATACTCAACATAAAGTATTGTTTTCTACCGATTAATCGGCTGAAAAAATCAACGGTAGGAATTACCACACCGCTTGCAACAAGATAACTTGTAATAATCCATGTCGATTCATTATGGCTTATTGAAAAAGTTCCTGCCATATACGGCAAAGCTACGTTTGAAATTGTTTCATCAAGTGCAAACATAAATATGGAAAGCATGACCGGAACCATTGTAACCCAAGGATTTATTTTAAATTTCCACTCTTCTTGAATTGTATTTTCCATATATTTTATCTCTGCCTTTCAGACCATATTAAATCATATATATGTTGCATTTGCAACATGTTATTTTTTACACACAGAGCCTTCGGAAAAAAACAAAAACGGACAAGATTCATAAATTTTCTGCAAATTTTATTATTTTTCGTGATTATTTTTCTGAAATATTTTTAATAACTTTTGCAGGATTGCCGACTGAAATAGTATTTGAAGGAACGCTTTTGGTAACAACACTTCCGGCACCTATTATTGCACCGTCACCAATTTCAACTCCCGGTAAAATAGTACAATCAGAACCAATCCAAACATTTTTGCCTATTTTTACGGGGCTTGGAGTTATATTTGCTCTGTTTTCCGGTGAAAAATCGTGATTTAAAGTTGCAATTGTAGTATTATGACCAATAAGTGCTCCGTCTCCGATTTCTATACCGCCCTGATCTTGAAATCTGCAACAGGCATTTATAAATACATTTTTACCTATTTTAATATTTTTGCCGCAATCAGTATAAAACGGAGGAAAAAGCCCAAATGTTTCGTCAATAGTACTTTCTGTCAGTTGTGAAAACAATTTTCTGATTTCTTCAGGTGAATTATATTTGTTGTTAATTTCTGCCGTAATTTTCAATGCTTCCTGACTGTATTTATGAAACATTAAAAAAAGCTCTGAACCTGCAGTTACATGTTCGCGTCTTTTCATTGCATCTCTAAATTCTGATAGATTCATAATCTCTCCACAAAAATTTTAATACATAAAAAGCATACAATAAAATTCAGTTAATAAAAACATAAGTTGATAACTTTACATTTGCCCCTGTTTTTGTTACGATTTTGGGGTAAATTTTAATAAAATTAAGATATTAATAGGGAGATAATCAATTGAAAACTAGTATGAAATCAGTAAATTGCGGAGATTTAAATCTCGCAAATTTAAATGAAGAAGTAACTCTTTGCGGTTGGGTTTCAACTGTCAGAGATTTAGGCGGAATTTTGTTTATAGAACTTCGTGACAGAAGCGGTTTTTTTCAACTTGTGGCAAACCCTCAAGTTAACCCTGCGGTTCACGAAATATTTTCAAAAGTAAGAAGCGAATACGTTATACAAGCAAAAGGTATTATTTCAAAGAGACCTGAAGAGACTTATAACGAAAAATATCCGACAGGACAAGTAGAAATGTATCCTACGGAAGTTAATATACTTTCCGAATCAAAAGTACTCCCGTTTGTATTAGGTGATGAAAATGTTTCAGAGGATGTAAGACTAAAATACAGATATCTTGATATAAGAAACGAAAAAATGTTAAACAACTTGAAAG
>CADBPN010000101.1 GCA_902796585.1 uncultured bacterium | reverse complement strand
TCAGAGTCAATTTGCATATTTTGACTGCCGGAATAGGTTCCAAATCCGTAGTATTTCATTCTCGTTCTCTTGCCTTTTTTAATAGAGCATCGTCATTTGCGTGTTCCGCAAGAGGAGCCGGAATAAATAAATCAAGATATCTTCTTATCGCATATTGGTCAGTCATACCTGAAATATAATCAGTAATTATTTGCGGAATTTCTTCTTTTGAATAGTAAGGTTGAAGCATTTCCATATAGTATTCAAATAATGATTTTATAATATTTTTGGCTTTCTTTTCTTCCGCTTTGGCAATAGGATCCAAATATACATTATCAAACATCCAGGTCCTAAGTTTAGTGACATAAAACCAGCCTTCTTCTGACATAGAAACTTTTGGGTTGTCTTTTGAATTAATAATTACATCAGTAATCATTTTCCCGAGTCTGTTTGATTGATTTGACGAAAAATATTTTATGCAATCCGCAGGTAAATCATCTTCCGATATAATTCCGGCTCTTACAGAGTCTTCTATATCATGGTTTATATATGCAATTTTATCTGCATATTGAACAATCTGTGCTTCCGGTGTTTTTGGTTTATACCCCCACGTGTGCGTAAGTATTCCGTCAACCGTTTCTCTGCATAAATTCATATCTTCAAGGACTTCAACAACTCTTACGCTTTGTAGATTGTGATGGAAACCGTTAGGAAGAAGAGAATCCAATGTGGCTTCACCGCAATGACCGAATGCAGTGTGTCCCAAATCATGCCCTAGTGCAATTGCCTCCACTAAATCTTCATTTAACCTAAGTGCTCTTGCCATTGTTCTGCCGATTTGTGATACTTCAAGAGTATGTGTCAATCGAGTTCTAAAATGGTCATTATAGGGTGATAAGAAAACTTGAGTTTTGTGTTTTAGTCTTCTAAATGATTTAGAATGAAGGATTTTATCTCTGTCTCTTTGAAAAGCTGTTCGTATTTCGTAATCTTCTTTTCGCGGATATTTTCTGCCTTTTGATTCTTTACATTTAGTTGCGTATGGACTTAAAAATTCATACTCTCTTTCTTCAAGCTCATCTTTTATGGTTTTTTCTGTCATTTCCATACTTTAATTATACATAAATACCGAATTTTGTTGTTACTCTAAAAGTTGTATTTTTGCTTTAAATATTGTATTATAATACAAGTGGGAGAGAGATAATGGAATATATAAATTCAGAGTTTGTTATCAGGCTTTTGCTTGCTCTTGTTTTGGGTTTCTGTTTAGGTATTGAACGTGAGCTTACCAATAAATATGCAGGATTGAGAACACATATTTTGGTATGCCTAGGAGCGTGTGTGTTTACATTGCTTTCAATATATGGTTTTCCTACATTTGCCGCCGGAGACAATGTAAATATCGAGCAAGCTACAGGTTTAAGAGATACAGCCAGAATTGCAGCTCAGATTGTTACCGGTATTGGTTTTATTGGTGCCGGAACGGTGTTAAGAAATGGTCCTATGGTATTCGGTCTTACTACTGCGGCTACATTATGGGTTGCAGCAAGTATCGGAATGGCTTGTGGTACCGGATTGTATGATATAGCAATAATATCCACAATATTAAGTGTTGTAGTACTTACATTAATTAGAATATTTGAAAGAAGGATTTTGCCTTCAAGCTTTAAGCAAACCAAAAGATATAAAATTTCAGTATATTGCGGTAAAGATGAAGATAAAACAATATATAATTATTTGCTTTCTACTACAGATGAGATGTTGTCATTTTCTTCTAAACGTTTGATAGAAAATGCTGAAAAATGCAAAATTTCTGCAACTTTCGAAGTTCTAAATAAGAAAATGATTGATGAGATATACTACCAATTAAGAGAACTGACTTCAACAGACTCTGTTTCAATACAGGAATTAAATGATTAAAGAAAAAGCTAAAAAAAAGAAAAACGAAAAAAGCATAGCAAAAATTGTTTCTGAATTTATGAAAACAATTTTCCTATCGTTTTTATTTTCTGTAGTTGTAACGTTTTTTTTATCATGGCATGCAAGAAATGAAATGATAAAAAATTTATATTTATCTAAACAAGATAAAATAACAATAGACAGGAGCGTTGCTCTTCGATTAATATCTGAAACGGATTTAACAAAATCATTAGGTAAAAAAAATTATGCAGTTTGTATGCAGGTTGGTCAGTTGTATGAAGCAGCCGGGGACTATCTTCAAGCAGAGTTTGCGTATAGGCTGGCTGCCGAAAAGTCTAAAAACGGCAATTATACAGCTTATTATAAATTGGCAGAAGCATTAATCGCGCAAGATAAGTTTGATGAAGTTAACTATTTATTGGATAGTATTACTGATTACCAAAATGTGAAACTCATAAAATTCAAAACAAGAGTAAATATATCACTGGGTGATAAGTATTACTCAATGGGAAAATTTTTAAAAGCAGCCACTGCCTATGAAAATGCAAAATATTATTATGATAAATTTTCTAAACAAGATAAATTAATATCAAATTCTATTATAAACAGATTGATAAACTCATACATAAGTGCAGCTGATGTGATAGTTAAAAACGGATACAATACTGAAGCTGTAGTGTTTTTGAAAAAGGCTCTTAAATATGATCCTGAATCAATAAATATAAAATACAAATTGGCAATTGTTTTATCTGATTTAGATCCGCAAGCTTCAATTGAATATTTTGAGGACTTAATGAAATCAAAACCTCAGTATGTTGATTATAGTACGTATAATAAAACACTTATAAAAGCTGCAAATATTTATGAACTTGAGGGGCAAAATACAAAAGCGAAGTATTACAGATATAAAAGTCATTCATTAGATATTTTTGTTGACCAAAAGGTAATATATAAAAATGATTTTGAAGTTAAGCCCGTAAGTATTAAATTTTCCAAGTTTTTATTTACATATAAAGTAAAAGCGAATTTTGAAATTTTCAATGTATCCGGTGTTGATATTAATAAAATGTATGCAGAATTTGTTTTTAAACAAAACAACAATCCTAAAGAAGTTATTGTTCAGAAATGTGCAACAAAGCAGAGTCCTTTATTATCTAATTCCATGGAAGCTAAGAACTTAAATGTAGAGTTTGGACACAACATATTTACAAAAAAAGAGTTGGAAAATTATTCTATAGAGTTATATTTGTATAAAGACAAGAATTTTAAAACCTTAATTGATAAATACAGCATTATTGAATAAGTCGTTTACCCTTTTTTATATTTATTGTATAATCTCGTTGTAAAATTAAAGGAGATTTTAGACGTGAAAGTTACAATAAAAGTACCGGCTACATCAGCAAATCTAGGCCCCGGATTTGATTGCCTCGGTATAGCATTACCCTTGTATAATACAATTACTGTAGAAGAAACAGTGTTGCCGGGTACCGGTATTGAAATTAATTTAATGACTTCAGAGCAAGAAGAAAATATTGATGAAATGATATTCGATAATATTCCTCGTGACAATAATAATTTGGTATACAAAGCAATTGAGATGCTTTATAACTCAATTGGTCAAGAACCTTCTGAATTAAAAATTAATATAGAATCACAAATTCCTATTTCAAGAGGTTTGGGAAGTTCTGCTTCTGTTATAGTCGGAGGACTATTGGCTGCTAATAAATTGTTAGGTTCTCCTGCAGACGAAACCGCTTTACTGTCTTTAGCAACGGAAGTAGAAGGACATCCGGATAATGTTGCACCTGCAATATTAGGCGGTTTTATACTTTCATCTCAGGAACCTGACGGTTCAATTGTTTACACAAGGTTAAACTGGCCGGAAGAATGGGATATAACCTTATGTATTCCGGATTTTGAATTATCTACAAACATTGCCCGTTCAGTGCTTCCTGAAAATGTTTCAATGCAGGATGCCGTATTTAATGCAAAACATTTGGCTATGCTTATAAATGCAGTTAATACAAAAGATGAAAAACTAATGAAAATTGCTCTGCAAGACAGGTTACATCAACAATACAGAGAAAAACTTGTACCCGGCATGAGAAATATTATCGATGCTTTTAAACATGAAGACGGTGTAATCGGAACTGTTTTGTCAGGAGCAGGCCCGACATTATTAGTTATTTCTCATAACTATGATCTGGATAAAATAAAATCTACAGTAAAAGATATTTGGAACAGCCAAAGTATTAAATCAGAAGTAAAAACTCTAAAGGTTGAACCAAACGGCGCACAGATAATTGAATAAGATTAATAGTTATTCTTATAACAAACAAATGTAGGCATGAATTCTACATTTGTTTTGTTGAAGTAAAGTTTTTAAAACAATTTCTTATACCAAGGTCTTTCATCGATTTCGTAACCTAATTCTTCAACCGGAATATGAAAGGTTTCTCCTTTCATTGGTCCGTCTTCAACATAATGACCATTGTTTAATGTGCCGTATTGACCGTATTTTTCTTTTCCGTTATGCGCAACGATTATGCCATCACGAATGCCAAGTTCTTTTTTTACCGTTTTTAAATCTACATCACTATTTACAGTAATATAATAAGTTGGAACTTCTTTTTTTAGTGAATAACTGTAATTCATTTTTACAATAACATTATATTTCCCGTGATATTTATTTATGAGTTCTTGTCTGAATTCTGCAGATTTTTTACCTGCCGGTTCAGGTTCTCTTTTTAGTTCTGTTTCTTCTGTTGTATTTGTGGTTTCATGAATGCAATTAACATACTTTGTTGCGTAATTCTTATTGTTAGCATACCCTATTTTTTCTGACATATTAGTTGAAATTGTTAATGACATAATTTTCTCCTTATACTCAAATATTACTTATGTATATATAAAGTATTTCTATCTTAAAAAATTGCCTAATTTTATTAAAATATTAAGAAATATTAAGAAACAAATTGTAAAGTTAATATATAAGCGGTTCGTAAAGAATCTTGTAATTATTTAAACAATTAATTTTGACTTGATTTTATATACTAAATCATTAAAATTATAAATATGAGGAAGTTTGGATTATTAGTTTTAATTTGTTTAATTCTGAACTCTGTTACCTATGCGGATCAGTATGATAACGGCGGGTATGTTGGTACACCTCCGGGATTCTATGATGACATCGATCCTAATAGTTTAGAAGAAGATGATGAAGTTAGCCCAAATAAGACATTGTCTCCAAACGTAAATAACCCCTCATCTGATTATTCTTGGGAAAATACAGATAATAAAAACGGTACTGATATAAGGCAAAATTCAGCAGAAGATAATAATCAGAATATTCATGAATTGAATGATGACGAAGATGTTGGTTTTATACTTGCACCGAAACAAAGTTCTTCTACTAAAAACTATGCGTTAATATATAATAATCTCGAACCTGCCGATTTTTCATATTTACATAATATAGATCCGGATCAATATTATGACATGAAAGATACAACTTGGTCTGTATATCCGCTTTTAAGATTAAATTCAGAAATTTATTTTAAAGGACAAACTATAGAACCGGGGTATTATTTATTAACACCCAGAGAACATAATGGTAAATGGTATTTATTGTTTAAACAAAATGGAATAGTTGCGCATATAATTCCTGTTTATGATAGAGATTATACTCCGGAGAGTTTTTATGATGAACATATTCCAAAGCCTAAATTAACGCCATCACAAAAGGTTCATACTGGGTTTTTAAGTTTTGTCGGAAAAACAGTAAAGTCGTCAAAAAGAAAAGATCCGATTAAAAGTTATCTTGAGGTTAATGATTTAGAAAATCATTTTGTGTCAATTGTTATATATTACGGAGGGCATAAATACTCAACTATATTTAGAACAGTAAAATTATAAGTAAAAACAGCGGAAAAGGAGACAACAATGAAAATTAGAGCAAGTCACATTTTAGTTGAAACAAAAGAACAAGCCGAAAACTTATTATTAGATATTAATAATGGTGTTTCGTTTGAAGAGTTAGCAAAAGAGTATTCAAAATGCCCATCAGGTCGTGATGGAGGAGATTTAAGATGGTTCGGCAAAGGAATGATGGTAAAACCCTTTGAAGATGCAGCATTTGCATTAAAAAAAGGTGAAATATCGGAACCTGTTGAAACACAGTTTGGTTGGCATTTGATAAAATTAACTGATATTGACGAATAATTATTAATTTTTGTAACAAAATATTTTGCTTGTGAAATCAATAATTAATAATTTACTTTATATATATGTAAGATGAATTAAATTAGGAGAGTAACTATGACAAGCATTAATACTGATCAAATCGGAAATTTTTTGAAAGCTACAATTAGAACTGATAAATTATCATTAGATGATGCAAAAGATTTGGGTGTTAAAATTAAGGATTTTAATGCGGCAGATTCAGACCATGACGGTGTTCTTACCGCTGATGAAATTGCTGATTGTGATGATATGGCAAAATTTATAAGCGGTTTGATTGAAGAACAAAAAGAAATTGAAAACGAAAAGTCTGAAGAAAGTAAAAACAAAGAAGAAGAAAAAGTTAACAAAAAAGACGATACTAAAAATTAATAAGAATGTGTTAATAGTAAATATTAGCGGATGAGATTTATTTCTTATCCGCTTTATTATTTTCTTAAAATCTTTTGTATTAACTGATTATAGCGATTTAAAAAGACTTAATATAACTTTACAAACGTGACAAATAAGATAAAAGTATGAGAAAATATGTTATACTGGTATTAGGAGATCACACTTTAATGGTCGCAAGCCAAATGCGCAAGCAGAAAGGCATTATATATAAGGAAATATGAGCAATATAGAATTTCAAAATGACCTTGAGAGACTTTTAGCAATTATGCCCCCAAAGGTTACATCCAATCTTACGCAGGAAGGTTTGAATGATGTAATAGAAATTGTGTTAGATATAGGGCGTCCTGCGGAAGTTCGACATTCCGGCGGCAGAATTGAAAAGCTTGGAATTGATGTTGTGAATGATGATGACATATCATTTGTAACTTCGCATATTCAAGAATTTACACATGATAACCGCTCTGGAATTCCCGGCACGCTTCACAGGATTAGTGCAATAAGAAATCGTCAGGGAAAGGTAGTCGGTTTAACATGTCGTATCGGACGTGTTGTAACAGGAACTATAGCTTGTATAAAAGATTTCTGCACACAAGGTAAAAGTATATTATTTTTAGGCCCTCCCGGTGTTGGTAAAACTACCAAATTAAGAGAAATTTCCCGCCTTGTTGCAGATGAATTAGGCAAACGAGTTGTTATTGTTGATACTTCAAATGAAATTGCAGGTGATGGAGATGTTCCGCATCCTGCAGTCGGTGCTTCAAGAAGAATGCAAGTGGCTCAACCTGAACTTCAAAAAGATATTATGATTGAAGCAGTTGAAAACCATACACCGGAAGTTATTGTTGTTGATGAAATCGGAACAGAAGCAGAAGCGCAAGCTGCAAGGACAATTGCTGAACGTGGTGTAATGTTGATTGCAACAGCTCATGGTAATTGTTTAGAAAGTTTAATAAAAAACCCTACTCTTTCTGATTTGGTCGGCGGCATACAATCTGTTACGCTAGGTGACGATGAAGCAAAACGAAGAGCTTCTCAAAAGACTGTTTTAGAAAGAGAAAAACAACCTACTTTCGATATTGTAATAGAAATATTAGACAGAAATACTCTTGCGGTATATAAAAATACATCAGAAGCAGTTGATTATATTTTAAGAGGCTGGCCGATTCGTCCTGAAATCAGAAAGGTTGAAGGTGGTGGAAAAGTTGAAAATATTGTATACCAAGAAAGTGTTGAAACTTTAAAAAATGAATTAAAACAAGAATTAAAGTCACAAGAGGTTCAAACACCAAAAGATAACAGTATGAATTTTTCATTCTCTCGTCAAGAGTATGTAGAAAAAGTGAAACCGCTCAAAAAGGTATACCTGTATGCAGTATCCAGAACTATTGTTGAAAAACTTATTGAACGTTTGGATTTGAACGTAGAAATAACCAGAAATGTCGAAGACGCTGATATTGTTATCGCTCATAAAAATTATGCAAAAGGTGGGGCAAAAATAATTAATATTGCCCAAGAATACAGAATTAGAGTTTTTTATGTTAAAACAAACTCTATGGCTCAAATTCAAAAAGTATTAAAAGATGCACTTGATATTCAACCGGGTGACGTTGAATCAAAGCAAGGATATACTGACGCTACCGAAAGCGCATTAGATGAAGCAAAAGCTGCAATTAAAATGGTTATGGAAGGCGCAAAAGAAATCGAATTGACTCCTCAAAATCAACACATCAGAAAATTGCAGCATGAACTCGTTGAACAATATAATTTAACCAGCGTGTCTATTGGTGATGAACCTATGCGCAGACTGAAAGTTATGAAAAAATAAGGGTTTTTTGAATAAGTGTATTTGTTACGTTTAAATTGTTAGCATAAAATATTATTATTGTTGCAGTTTAACCCCTTGCGAAATTATTAAGTGTATGATATAATATAAGTAGAGGTATTACATTTAATTTCAACCAGACATTTGCCCAAATGAATGCCACTAGAGTGTTAACTAGCCCCACACCACTCTTAAATAAAAAAGGTATCCGTACTAATTAAAACTCCGGTGAGAGCAATGGATACAATGATTCTACAACGGCAACCTCTTGAAAAAACCGCAACTAGTGCGGCAGGAATAGGTATTGCGTTAATTCTTCTGTTAACGCAAAACTTATGGATTTCCGCTAAAGATGTCATTGCAATGACCGGATTTTCTCCAACAATAGTAAATCTTCGAGAACGACAAAAAATTCAGGAAGAAATTTTTGAAGAAGAGATAATTTCAAAATATAAAAATTTTCAAATTACAGATGTAGATAAGGGTGTTAAACATGTCAAGATGACGAAGTATTTTAATAATAAACCGGTGCGGATTAATATTGTAGAACTTTCCACTTGTGTTAATCAAAATCTGTCAATTGAACCGGCAATAGCTTCAAATACTCTCGCATCAAGAACTAAAATTTCAAAAATTGCAAACAGAGATAATGCTATTGTTGCTATAAACGGAGGTTATTTCAAACCTCAAACCGGTACTCCTCTTGGTACACTAATGATAAACGGAAAACTGTATACAGGCCCAATATATGACAGAGTTGGAATGGGAATCTTTGATAACCATTTTGATATGGCAAGAATTCAATTGAAAGGCGAAGTTAAAACAAACAAAGGAGGGTTTAAAATTGACAATGTTAATCAACCTAGAATGCTCGCTACTCATACAATCGTATATACAAGAGAGTGGGGAGAAAATTCTCCGCAAACTCCAAAGTATGGTACACAAATTGTTGTTGAGAATAATAGAATTGTTCAAATAACTGACAATTCAGTTAAAATTCCCGAAAATGGTTTTGTAATAGTTGGGCCGCAAAGTAAGCTATCTGAAATTCAAACAGCTAAAACTGCAAAATTGAATATAGAATTTAATCCTGAATGGAAGAATGTAAATCACATAATTAGCGGTGGACCGTATTTAGTCAAAAATGGAGAAGTTTTTATTGATATAAAAGAAGAAAGACTTCTTGCTATCGGAGGACGAAATCCAAGGACTGCAATAGGATATACAAAAGACAATCATTTAATTATGTTAACGGCAGACGGTCGAGAAGGTGCTTCAATAGGACTTACATTGAGTGAATTGGCTCAAATTATGAAAAATCTTGGGTGCATAAATGCTATGAATTTGGACGGAGGCGGTTCAACTGTTATGTTTGTTAATGGTAAAGTTGTTAATAAACCTGCAGTTTCTGGTGGTATTCCGTTATCTCATACTTTAAGCGTCAGAAAAACAGGATAAATTCAAACATATAATTTTCCCAGCAAATTATATGAACTACCCGTTCTCCGGATATCGAAGAACGGGTTTGAGTTCAATATAACATTTAAATAGTTTTATTTTCCTACGGTTTTCCATTTAATATTCATATAGTCAATCGCAAAGGTACCGTTATCAGTGAATTCAATAGGAAGTCTTCCTACTCTTTCACAAACTTTAAGAGTCCATATTTCTTCCCATTTTCCGTTTACTTTAGGCTTAGAAACTTCTGTATTTGTAATTGCTACTGTAAAACAATCTTTTGTTGCTATTCTTAAACCAAATGCTCCGACAGAAAAAATTGTATCCTGTTGAAGTTGAGCCGGCGCTATTGTTTTACCAGGTAACGGAACATCTCCGATAAAATTATAGTATGCATAAACGGTTGTTGACATCATTAATGCTAATGATAGCAAGAAAACTTTAACCTTGGACATGTATATCTCCTTTCATATTCCTAATCACTATTTGTACTAATATTATCACAAATAAATGTTTTATACAATATACAGAATCTTTTAAATGAAAACTTTTTTACATTTTATTGTGCCATTTTCATTATAACCTATTGCTGCTATATTATTGTTATAAGTCAATATTATCGTCCTGTTTGAATTATTAATAAAAATATTGTTACCGTTTTTTACTTTTGTTATTTCATTCTCATTCAATTCATAAGTAGGAATATCAAGCTTTATTAATGGATTTATTAAATTATTTTTTACATCATCAATAGTTTTAATGTCTTCAAGTTTAACAGAATCATCTAATTCGAAATCTCCTGCTTTTACTCGGACTAATTTTATTAAGTGCCCGTATGTACCAAGCTTTTCTCCTAAATCATTGGCTATTGACCTTATATATGTGCCTTTTGAACAGGATACAAAAATTGTAACCGTATTGTTTATATAATCAAAATTTTCAGTTTTAATTTCGTTTATAATAACTTTTCTCGGTTCAATAGTTACATTTTGATTGCTTCTTGCATATTCATACAGCTTTTTTCCGTTAACCTTTATAGCGGAATAAATTGGGGGTATTTGTGTGATTTCACCTTCAAAATCTTTTAGAACATTATTTATATCATCAATTGAAATTTTTTTATTTGAAATGTTTGTTATATCGCCTTCAATGTCGTAAGTAGTTGTAGAACTGCCTAATTGTACTGTGCCTATGTATGCTTTATTGTCTTGTAAATATTCAATAAGTCGTGTTGCTTTTCCTATGCAAATCGGTAAAACTCCTTCTGCAAAAGGGTCAAGTGTTCCGGTGTGTCCTATTTGTTTGATTTTTGTGATTCTGCGCAAATAAGCAACGACATCGTGTGATGTCATACCTTTTGGTTTATATACATTAAGAAAACCAAACATTACTTGATTTCGCCTCTGGAAATTTTTTCTATTAAATCAAGGACCTTAGAACCTTGTTCTAATCCGTCAGAATAAACAAACTTAATTTCCGGAGTAACTCTGAGTCGGATTCTTTTTCCCACTTCGTATCTTACTTTTCCGGTATTTTTTTCAATTATTGCTTTGTCTTTTTCAACTTGTTCAGGAGAGCCTAAAACGCTATAAATAACTTTTGCATAAGAATTGTCATGTGAAACTTCAACATCTACAACAGATACAACTCCTTCTAATCCCCGGACTTCTTTTCTTAGAATATCAGAGATGTCTCGCATTAGTTCTTTTCTAACCCGTTCATTACGCAAAGTAGTCATTTTGTCTCCTTTATATCTACCTATATACTGATTATAACACAGAATTTTATAATTTAACTTTACGTATATATATATTTAATGTACAATTATTACATTAATTTGTTAGGAGTATTATGGAAAGATTTATTGGGCTTATTGGTATAATTGTTATATTTTTAATAGCATTTTTGATGTCAAATAACAAAAAAGCTATTAATTATAAAACAGTAGGTACAGGTTTTGTTTTGCAAATAGCTTTAGCTATATTTATATTCAAAGTGCCAATTGGTCAGCAATTGTTTTTATTCATTGGTGCTTTTATTCGTAAAATATTGGATTTTGCGTATGAAGGCGGAGGGTTCGTATTCGGCCCGTTGTTAAATAATACAAGATTAACAGAACTTTTTGGAGCTAATGCCTCTATATTTACTTTGCAGTTAATTTGTTCAAGTATTTTTATGATGGTTCTGGTTAATATTCTATACTATTACGGCATAATGCAAAGAATTGTAGCTGTTCTTGGTAAGGCTATGAACAAAATAATGAAAGTCTCTGGTGCAGAAGCTTTATCAAATGTAGCGAGTGCATTTGTCGGGCAGATTGTTGCACAAATTATGATTAAACCGTATTTGGAGAAACTTACTCGTTCTGAACTTTTAGCTTCAATGGCAGGAAGTATGGCCTGTATATCAGGTGCAATAATGCCTATATATATAGGAATGGGAATTCCGGCTCAATATCTTTTAGCATCTTCTGTAATGGCTGCCCCAGGAGCTCTTATATTAGCAAAAATAATTTATCCGGAGACCGGCGAACCTGAAACAAGAGATAATATCAAAATATCAAGAAGACGTACTCATACTAATGTTTTTGATGCGATTTCAAGCGGAGCCGGAGAAGGTATGAAAGTTGCAATTAATGTTACTGCAATGATACTTGCTCTTGTTGCTCTGGTTGCTTTTGTAGACTGGATATTAGGTATATTCGGACTATTCTTATTTAATCACTGTCCGGGCTGCTCTCACCTTCTATTTTTAAATCATCTTTCTCTAAAATTAATCTTAGGTAAAATATTTATGTGGTTTGCAATTGTTTTAGGGGTTCCGTTCAAGGATGCTTCAATTGTAGGCGCATTGATGGGTACAAAAATTGTTTTAAATGAAATGGTAGCGTATATTGATTTGACTAAAGTGGCAGATATTTTGTCCCCCAAAAGCTTTATGATTGCAGCATTTGCCTTATGCAGTTTTGGTAATTTCGGGTCTATTGCAATACAAATAGGCGGTATTGGAGAGTTGGCTCCTAATCAAAGAAAAAATCTTGCTCGTTTAGGAGTTAGAGCTTTGATATGTGGAACACTAAGCTGTTACTTATCAGCTGCTATAGTTGGGGTATTATTGTAATCAATTGACATAAATTTTTCTAAATCTAAATTTAATTTTAATAAAAATGATACGGTATCGGAAGCAATAGTTAACATATTTATATAGTCATTGCGTTCTGCACTTAATTTATTTATATTATCATCTGTTACCCCGTAGTATTGACCGCTAAATTCTTTTTCTTCACACATATTTTTAGTCATTTTAATTAAAGTATCCATTTTATAAAGTTCGTTAAAAATTTGTTCGTTGTAATTCAATAGTTCGTTATGGCAAGTATACATATTATAATGCCTCCATCTTCTTTTTATAACCAGCTATATTATTAGTATATTACGATTATAAAAATAGACATTAATATATTTTCCAAAATAAAAAATTATTTACAAGTAATAAATGCGTTTAAATAGCCTATTAATTCATTAAAATCAATTGTTTTACCGGTTGATTGACGATTTTTTAAATATTCATCTATAGTATTTAAAATCTCTATAAATATTGTTTCTGAGATGCTTCCTGTATAATAGTCATCATATACATTTAAAATATAAGCGTATGTATCTTCTCCGGAATGCTTTTTAATATTTATAAATGCGTTTCTTATTTCTTTATTATCAAAATTTATATTAAGAATATTGTTATAAAGCATAGCGGCACGCTTTATATTCTCAATCAATATTCCGGGTTTTTGATATTGAAGCATTGTTTCAAAGTAATTTTTAGTATAGTTGTATAAAAATTTATCATTGAAATTGTTAAAATCAAACTTTGTTATAAAAAAATCATGTAAAAACAAGTTTATATCATCTTTTTTAATAAAATATGCCGATTTAATTTCTTCCCATACTTTATCAATTTTGTATTCTTTGAACAAATCTTCTATTAATAATATTTGCTCAATTTCTCTGTTTTGGCTGTTTATATTATAAAAAATATCTCTGGCAGAAATGTTATTTGTATTCACTATTTTTATGCTAATTTTTTGGAGCATTTTAAATATTTTTGAAGCCTGTAATTTTTGTTCCTTAATTTTGCTCCAATAATCATGCAAAAGAATAAACATTGGTTTGTTTTTTTCGTGTCCGGAAAGTCTTTCACCATTGATTATTTTTGTATACAAGTTTGCATCTGCTTCATTCAAGTGTAATTTCGGTAAATTATTTTTTGTAACCAAATATTTAGAACGAATTGTTTTAATTGCTTTATCATTTCTGTCAGAAGTTTTTTTGTAACATTCACAAACTGCGTGTAACAATAGTGATAAAGATAGTATGCGGTTTAAACCGTCAACTATCCTGAATTTACCTTCTGCCATTTCTTCGACAAAAAATATACCTAAATCAATGCTGCTTGTAAATTGTTCATCTACCTGAACACTATCAAGTATATTAACCATTGACCTGTTGCACTGATCAAAATCAAGTGCATATAAATGTTTTACGCTATTTATAAATTTTAATAGATTAATAACTTGCATAATTTAGTATGTTAATACAAAACCACCGGAAGGTACATTTTTTAACTTATCGCCATCAATTTTTGCACGAAGATTTTTTATGTATTTATAAACGTAGTCTCTCGGCAAATCTAACAACTGTGCTAAATCTTTTGCATAAACAGTTTTACCAATATTATTTATCAAATAATCAAATACCATTTGCTCTCTATCGGTTAAAGATTTTTTTAGTACAATATTGTTTTCTTTTTCAATATTTTTGTTATTTATATCTGCTTTTTCACTCTTAGAAATCGATTTATTTATAGTATTTTTAGGTAAAACGCTGTTAATTTTTTTATTGATTTCTGTTTTTTGTTCTTCTGAAATTTTATTCTTGGAATCTTGAGCCATGTCATTTTTGCTGATGGAAAACGGAGTATGTGATATTTGTCTTTCTCTGACAAAAGCACGTTCTGCAATTCTTGAAAAACCATCATTCAAATTTGAACCTGTATTAGAAGAAGTGCCCTTTGACATTACAATATCAACAACATCATTTGTAGGTTTACTCTCTTCTACACTTTTACCCAGTCTTGCGGCAAATTCTTCCAATGTTATTTTTTCCAATGAACTACGCCATTGCTTAATCTCTTCCTTAGTTAAATAATTAGACATTCAATATCTCCTGTAATAACCTGTGATAGTCTATAACTTAATTCCCCTTTAAGGTTTTAATATATATAATTTATCATAAAATATTAAAAATGTCTCTAAATATTTCGCGATGTTAAGTTTTGTATAAAAAGCTTAATAATTTATAACACATAAACATAAACCATATATTTTAAATGGCTATGGTATTTGATTATTTGTAAATATTATTAATAAAGCGGATATTTATCGCATAATTTAAGAGAATCTTGGCGAAGCCTTGCAAGAACTTCATCATTATCAGAATTTTTAATAGCTTCGGAAATGATTCTTGCAACCTCTTTCATATCGTCTTCCTTAAAACCTCTTGTTGTCATGGCCGCTGCGCCAAGTCTTATACCGCTTGTTACAAAAGGACTCTGCGGGTCATTCGGAACGGTGTTCTTATTTGCTGTAATACCAACACGTTCAAGAACATTCGCCATATCTTTTCCTGTTTTTCCGGTTTTTCTTAAATCAAGTGTCATTAAGTGATTCTCAGTCATTCCGCCAACAATATCTAATCCGTTATCAAGTAGTCCCTGTGCCATTGCTGCAGCATTTTTGATAATTTGATGTGCATATTCTTTGAATGATGGCTGCAGAGCTTCTTTAAGCGCAACTGCTTTACCTGCAATAATATGTTCCAACGGTCCTCCTTGAATGCCCGGGAAAACTGCCTTATCAATTGCTGCTGCATATTCCTCGTCGCACATAATAATTCCGCCCCTTGGACCTCTCAATGTTTTATGTGTTGTAGTTGTAACAATTTGTGCGTATCCTGCCGGAGAAGGGTGTGCTCCGCCTGCTACCAAACCTGCAATATGAGCTATATCCGCCATTAAAATTGCCCCAACTTCGTCTGCAATTTCTCTAAAACGTTTAAAATCAATTATTTTTGAATAATTGCTGGCTCCGCAAATAATAAGTTTAGGTTTGCATTGGAGAGCCAATTCTCTTACATTATCGTAATCTATTGAACCGTTTTCATCAACACCATAGCTTGTTATATTAAAATACATACCCGAAAAATTGACCGGTGAACCATGACTCAAATGTCCTCCGTTAGACAAGTCCATACTTAAAACGCTATCACCATGCTTTAGTAATGCTGCAAAAACTGCCATATTTGCTTGTGCGCCCGAATGCGGTTGTACATTTGCGTGATCCATGCCGAATAGTTCGCAAGCGCGTTTCTGCGCAAGTTCTTCAATTTTATCTATAACGTCGCAGCCATTATAATAACGTTTGTGAGGTTTGCCTTCTGCATATTTATTCGTGAGTACGCTTCCGCAGGCTTGCATTACTGCCGGTGAAGTAAAGTTTTCACTAGCAATCAACTCAATAGTGTTTCTTTGTCTTTCTAATTCTTTATCTATATAATCAGCAACTTCGCTGTCAATTTCCCTAACCTTACTTAACTCCATATTCTCTCCTCCTATATAATTAAATTATATATTAAAGTTTTTGTTTAATGCAAAATTGTAAAGTTTTATATAAACTAAGAAAAGCGATATTTACCGCTCTCTTTTATCTGCCGATGGTCGGGGTTGTCTTGCTCGTTCGCGTAGAACGGCAATTCCGAGTTTAGTCTTCAAGACTGACGTCTTTTGACAAAACTCTCCAGCCTCCGCTCACTCGCGCCGAACCGACAAAGCCGGTTCTCCCCTTCGACCATACTAAAAAAGAGCGATATTTACCGCTCTCTTTTATCTGCCGATGGTCGGGGTCGAACCGACACGTAGTTGCCTACACCAGATTTTGAGTCTGGCACGTCTACCAATTCCATCACAT
>CADBPN010000100.1 GCA_902796585.1 uncultured bacterium | reverse complement strand
TACTCAATCACTTAGAAAAATCGAAAGGAAAGAAAAAATGAAAATAGAAGAAATAATAGAAAAACAATTAGAAAAAATAGAAGATCCGTATCAACGCGCAATAGAGCGTATTATCAGCCGCAAGCAGCAAGAGATATGGAATTCTTATACGACACCGGAAGAACTTCCGGAAGCTTATTGGAGAGGACTTGTTTATGCGGAACAAGCGCGGAATAGTTTTAAGCTGCTGGATAAATTATACGAGCTATATGGACGTTCAAACATTCAAGGACAACCAATCAGCGGAACAATTCAAATTGGCGGTAACCCGGCAGTAGTGACAGATACTCCGCTTTTAGATGGTTATATACAATACAAAGATGTTGCGAAAAATCCTTATGATGAGATATATGCTAATAAAAAATTGAGTCAAGAGGAAAAATTGCATCAAGTAAAGAATGTAATTCAAGAAACAGAAAAAGAAATGTCACGCAGACATAGAATTGAAAATGCAAAAATGATTGGCGGAGCAGCTTTGCAAGCAGGAAGTTCTTTTATACCAGGTTTAGCACCGATAAAAGGCGCATCTGCAATAACTAAGGCAATAACTCCTGTAGTAACAAAACGTTTGGCTCCGGCAATTGCAAAAGAAGCATTAAAAGGTGCTGCAAGTGGTTTTGTAGAAGGTGTAGGAAGAGGCTTGGTTGAAGGTAAAAATCCTATGCAAACAGGGCTTCAAGATATGGGAGTCGGAACTGTAACCGGCGGAGCTTTAGGGGGCGGTGAAGCAAAATTAAAGCTAATGCAGCAAGTTAAGGACTCCAATGCAATCTATAAAATGCGCCCTGAATGGGGGATTGCGTATAGAAAATTGAGTGGAAAACCGGAAGAAGCTATACATAAATTAAAAGAAGTTAGAAGCGGTTTTGTTCCCAGTGCAGAAAAGAAGTATGGTGGTATAGATTATGTTTGGGGCAAATATACACCACCTAAAAATGCAAATAAAAAAGGTGGTGGTTACGGTTTAGAACACATAGAAGGTAGAAGATATGAGGATGGTGACAACGGACAAGAATTTTTAGACACTATTCCTAATATTTTTAACAAAGGAAAGAAATATAATAAAAAGGGACATCCGGGAAGATTCTATGTTGGGACTGATAAACAAGAAGCTGTTGTAAGAACCGATTTTAATGGAAAACTAAGAAAATGGCTTGATAGTGCATATTTTAAAAATGCAGATAAGTAAAACCTTCTGCAAGCTATACCTGGTTGTCGAACCTAAGGGCATATTTACCTAATAAGCAGTTCTTTCCCTTATTAGACTTACAAAAGGCTACATAGACATTATAACTTTTTTTGTAGTAAAATTCAACACATTAGTTCTATTTGCGTTTATATAAAACTACGGTTTTAAAGGATAAAGCTCAATATATGCTATGTAAATTGAATATAATGCAAAAATCAAACAACTTAAAAAATGATTTATCTAATCTTTTCTCGAGAAAAGCTAAGAGCTACTCCCTCCCTAATTAGGGAGGGCTGGGGTGGGTTTTATCCCGTAAGGGAAATTAATCAAAACAGTGTACTTTTTAGACAACCTCATTGTAACAACTATTAAAGTTTGTTAAACTTTAATAAAGAGGTAGTTTTATGTTTAATCTATTTAAAATATTGAAAAAAGAGCCTGTAATACCAATTTCTGATAAATATGACCAATTTATTAATGAAAACAGGAATGAATTTGGCATAGAAACAATTACCGTAGAAGATTTCAGTGTGCATTGTATATATAGGATGCCTAATCGTTTTTTATTGGTATGAATATTAATGGTTTGTCATATTATATTGCACTAGAATATTGTTTTTTAACATTAAAACCTTTGTGGGATTTTTTAGAAAATATTATCAAATATGGAAATGATATATATAGTTTCGATTTAGAAGGTCCGGTTCAGATATTATATGTTTATGAAATAGAAGGAACAGATAGCTTAAGGGTTGCGTATGCAACAGATTGTTATTATGAAGAGGAATGTGTAACTGATAATGAAGTAACAATGAAGTATGTATATAATGACCATCATTCTTTGATATTTGATATTATAGTAGATAAAAATAAGTTTGTTTATGAGTTTTACAAGGAGTTGTTTACAATGTTTTATAACAAAGAAACTCCTGATTATCATGAATTTAATGATGAAGAAATAATCAAAGAATCACCATTTTTACGCGGATATTTTGGCGATTTATTAGATGAAGAAATTGCATTGTCTGTTAATCCAAAAACAAGAGATTATCCATCAATTAGGGTGAACTATCATGGAAAATATGTAGTAGATTAATAAATGATAGCTTGTAAAATAAGTGGATGTAATTTTTTTTATCTTATATGTCTTATAATATAAATACATTAAAAATATATAAGAAAAAGTCCCCAAAAAGGAAAACCCGCGACCAAAATGATAACCACTATGTCTTTCGGGCATTTTTATTAAAAGTGGTTTTGTAGAAGGTGTAGGCAGAGGCTTGGTAGAAGACAAAAATCCTCTGCAAACAGGACTTCAAGACGCAAGAGTCGGAACTGTAACCGGCGGAGCTTTAGGCGGCGGTGAAGCAAAATTAAAGCTAATGCAGCAAGTTAAGGACTCCAATGTGATTTTTTATTACAAATGTAAAGATTTATAAAATTTGACTAAATTTGAGTCAATTTTTTTGTTCAAAAATACTTTATAAAAATATAGACACAAGGAAAACAAGGGATAAATAAATGGTATTGCCTGTCGGCGCAAAAATTGCGGAAGTTATATCAGCGGGAGTTAAGGGTGCAAAAAAATATGTAACTCCGACTTGTATTGTGCATGAATTAGGTAAAAGCGAAGGAGTTATTGGAGATATAGCAAAATTTTCAGAAACTTTATTAAAAAAACCATCAGCAGAAAAACTTGCTGCAATGATGAAAGAGCAAGGTTTAATTAAAAATCAATTTAGACAGCCATGTGGAGAATTAATGCCGATTTTTGCCGAAACGGAATCGGCTTTTATAACTGAAAATAATAATTTGTTTTTAGAAGAATTAATTAAACATTTTCCATTACCGAAAGGTAAAAAAACTAATTATGAAGTTCAAAGATTAATGCTTTACTTACAAGATATAAACCATTCTGCTATTCCGAATAAAAAAGCTTTTTTAAATGAATTTTTAAAAGATGTAAAAGAAATTGACAATATACTTGCAAATGATGGAACAAAATTGTACCAAGATAATAGTGTTCTTAGTATGTATACTAAGAAAGCTATTTTGCAAGCAAAATATAATAATTCGGAAAGATACAAAGATATAACAGATTTGATAAGTCTTTACAAAAAAGGACTTGTTCCTAAGCATAATGTAGAGATATTTTTTCCTGAAGCTCAATTTCACCCTTTACCCAAAAGTGATATGCAAAAATTATTAAGGGGAGAAAGTTATTATCCTCAATTTCAAGAAATGTCAAAAGAGGCTATTACAAAATTAGAAGAAGGCGAAGTATTTTCTGTCGGAGAAAAAATGTTTGTAAAAACACAAAATGGCTACGAAGAATTAAAAATAGACAGAACAACTTATGAAAAACTCTTTCCTCCCGTTGAAAGATATGCTATATCACAAAATCTAGTGACAAATTGTGGAAAAATCTCAAGTTGGAATGGTATGATAAAAAATCCTACTTCAAGGATTGAATTATACAAGATGTTCGAACAAACAGAAAACGGGGTTATAGTAAATATGACACACGCAGGTTATTTGCAAGAATTTAAATGGAATGAATTGCCGGATATGTACAGAGTTGAAAATCTTCAGGGTTCGCTTGGCTGGAAAATGTTAGAATACACTTACGATATGAATAAAACAGGCAGTATTATTTCACATACGAACCAAGCTTATCCTGAGTTGATAACAGATATTTTGTGTATAAAACAATCAGCCAAAGAACAATGTTATTCTGCAGGTGAACTAGAAATATTTTGTAACGAACATAAAAACGGTATTTATGTAAAAAATGGTTGGGAGGCAAATTTAAACATAGGTGATATAGATGGACATTATTATTCAACTACTGACTTAAGTTCAGGCAAATGGCAAAATCCTTGGACAGGAATAGAAGAGTTGCTTATGGGAAAAGATGCCGCTTCAAGTGGAAGCTTACATGATTTCTAATAATTGAAAATTACTATTAATTAAATACAAAATATAATAAATTTAAAAAAACAAAAAATCAGTAGTGGTAAATTGTTTGACTATACTCTTGAACAATTGTATTGCATGATTTTTTCAAAACTTTTAATTTGTTGCATAAATTATCAATTAATCTATAGGAAAATTTTTATTCAAATTTATCATTCATTCTTTCTAACTAACCCAAAAGGACTATTTGTGTTACAAATTTTTACAAAAAGGAAAGCTTTGTAGGAATGGATTAATCACCCTCCAACGGTACATTTTGTGCTGAATATATTGTTATTCTGTTTAGTTGTTTTGATTTACATGTTGATAAAATGTTATATTATTGGTATATTGGAAAGAGGACTTTTCTAGTTCTTTAGTAGTACAAAATAAAAAGAGAAGGTTTTAAAATTATGACATTACCAAATGTAGCTTATTTCTCAATGGAAATCGCAATGGACCAATCTCTAAGCACATATTCAGGCGGTTTAGGATTTTTAGCTGGTTCACATATGTTATCTGCAGGATATTTACAAATGCCGATGGTCGGTGTAACGATTTTGTGGTCGTACGGTTATTATGACCAAAGAATTGACCATTCCGGTAATGTAGAAGTTGCATATATAAGAAAATATTATGATTATTTAGAAGATACAGGAATTACTGTAGAGGTTGATACTTTTGGAGAAAGAGTAAAAGTAAAGGCATTTAAGGTTAATCCGGAACTGTTCGGAACTTGTCCTGTATATCTTTTAACAACTGATATTGACGGAAACAGTGATTGGGCAAAGAGTATTTCTCACAGACTTTATGACGGAAATGAAAGAATCAGAATTGCTCAGGAAACAGTATTGGGTATTGCGGGTGTAAGAGTTCTTCAAGCAGCAGGATACAACTTTGATGTAATTCACATGAACGAAGGACATGCTCTTCCGGCAGCATTTGAGCTTTTGAGGCAATATAACGGAAGTTTGGAAGAAGTAAGAAGAAAGACCGTATTTACAACTCATACTCCGGTTGCGGCAGGTAACGAAGTACATTGGGTAGATACATTGTTGGAAGGTGGCTTCTTTGCCGGTGCTTCAAGAGAAAGAGCAATTCAATTGGGTGGTGAAAATTTCTCGTTAACAGTTGCGGCATTAAGAATGTCAAGAATTGCAAATGCAGTTTCACAGCTTCACGGCTTGGTTGCTAATAAAATGTGGGAATGGGTTGAGGACAGATGCCCAATCAGAGCAATTACAAATGCTGTAAACCTCCATTATTGGCAAGATAAAAGAGTCGCTCTTGCAAAAGATAATCCGGAAAAACTTCTGGAAGTTAAACGAGAAATGAAAGCAGAGCTTTTCAAATATATTGCAAATGTCGCAGGTAAGAGATTTAATCCGGATGTATTAACTATTACTTGGGCAAGAAGATTTGCTGATTATAAGCGTGCGTGGTTAATTTTGATGGATAAAGACAGAATCGGCAAATTATTAAATGAAGATAAAGTTCAAATTATATTTGCAGGTAAGTTCCATCCTGATGATGTAATGGGTAAAGAGATGTTCAATAAGTTATTGAATCGTTCTCATACATTGAAGAATGTTGTAGTTCTTCCGGGTTATGAGCTTCAATTGTCCGGAATGTTAAAAAGAGGTTCTGATATTTGGTTGAACACACCGCTTAGACCGTTCGAAGCATCAGGAACTTCAGGAATGTCTGCTAATATGAATGGTGCACTGCACTTATCTATTTTTGACGGTTGGACAGTAGAAGGTACTTTCAACGGAATTAACGGTTATACAGTTGAATATCCCGGATTGGATGATGATATGCCTTGGGAAGAAAGACATTGGCAAGATCATAAGTGTGTAATGGAAATTATAGAAAATCAAATAATACCTACTTATTACAATAATAAGGCAGAGTGGGCAAGGCTGATGAGACAGGCAATCAGAACCTCCGAAGCGTACTTCAATTCAGACAGAATGGTTATAGAATATTACAACAGATTGTATCATCCGATTGCACATGATGATTGTACCGGCGGAGAAAAGAAAAAAGAGTTAAATTTATCAGAAACTCCGACATTTGATGCTTGGACTTATTCAAATATCAAATAAAAATAAATCATAAAAAAGAGGTATAAGTCATAATTAGACTTATACCTCTTTTTTTGTGTAAAATTCCCCAATTGTCTAATTTTTTATTTTGTTACTAAATATTATAAATATTTGGTACGAAAAGGAGATGAGATTATGAAAAAAAGTTTTTATTTAATTATTTTAGGATTTTTTCTTACGTTGTCTTATGTTAAAGCAGAAGATTCGATTGCTGTTGTGGATTTACAAAAAGTAGTAAGTAATTCGAATCAGGTTAAGCAGTTAAAGAGTGAGCATTCTAAAAAGATGGAAGAACTAAATAAGATAATAGTAAATGCAAGAGGAGAAATTGCAAACGAAACAGACAACGAAAAGATTATAATGATTGAAGATAAGTACACTAAGGAGTTTAATACCAAAAAAGAAGCTTTAGAAAGAGATTATAATAACAGATTGGCTTCTATAGAAAAAAATATAAGAGAGGAGATAACAAAAAAAGCAGCAAAAGATAAGTATGACTATGTTTTTGCAAAAAGCGTTTTACTTTATGGCGGAAAAGATATAACAAACGAGATAAATGTAAAATAAATATAAATATTTTTATATGATATACTCTTTTATATTACATTGTGCTATAATACTAATATAGAAATCAAGGAGACAATTATCATGAATAGAAAACACTTTATTTCATTGGGTTTGATTGCGGCAATGTCATTTTCTGTAATGTCAGCAATGGCTGAAACTGCAATTTATACTGATGGTATCGGCAGATTGCATTTTTTGGGAAAAGATGTAAACGATACAAAAGTTCAGTATAATTACACAAATCCGGAACAACAAGACGTTACAAGAAGACTTTATGAAAACACTTCAAGCGAAGTTAACTATGTAGATCATCCGTTAAAAAATTATGACCACACTTTTGGTGCAGACAGATTAGATACGCAGAATATGTGGAAAAACAAATTTCAAAACAATGTAAACGAAGCACAAGTAAACGGTTATAAAGGTACATTTGGAGCTGTAAGCGGAACTGCAGAAGATTTAAGTAAGTCAAGTTCATCAGAAACAAATGTAGTAAAGACTTCTGAAAAGAAAAAACGTTGGTGGAGAAAATAGTTAATAAATACAAAAAAGCAGACATTAGGTTGTCTGCTTTTTTTGTTTGAGATAGAATTTGTATATGTTCCCGGATCGTCTAGCGGCAGGACTGAAGATTCTGGCTCTTCCAACGGTGGTTCGAATCCATCTCCGGGAGTTTTTTAGTGTAAAAAGTAGTGTGTAATGAGATGGAAGAGAACCACCAAGGACGGCAGTCCTTCTAGTTCGAGCGAGTTGAGAGCAGAGTGCGGAGGGTATTGACGCAAGTGCGAACAGCACAAAAGTCAAACCCGGAGACACGTTTAATGCGAACAACTCAAGAGAATCCATCTCCGGGAGTATGTAGGTCCTGGTGAAACACAACAATAACAGAACAAATTGATATTTTATATTAGAAATTCTTAAAATTTTTGTCCATTCTTCTCAAACAGACTGTTATTTTACAATGTTATTATACATTTATCCAAAATATTTTTTTATAAGTTTATTTACTTGTTCTGCATCAAATTTTTGTCTTTTTCCCATTATGCTCCATTCGAAATTAGAGACTTTACCTTTTTCTTCTTTGTGAATGGATTCTATTTCCCAAGAATCACCAATATATACGTCAAAATACATTTTCTCTCTTAAATCAAAATTATCTAAATGAATCCCTAATGTATCATCAAAAATAGATTGGTTCAATCTGACAAGAGTATTATTTTCGTGATCGTATTTTGTCATTTTTGCTTTGCTTGCCCTGGGTTGAGCATAAGCAATTTCAAAATTATTTTTTACCACTTTTGTCTTTGCAAGTTTATTTTCTCCTTCGCGCAGAATTTCATAAGCCTTACGTAAAATAGATACGGATTCTTCTGATATTTTTGCAGTATTAGCCTTAAACGTAGTTTGTTGTGAACTGTTATTTTGAACACGATTTAACTTTGCATAAGGAACAGTATTCCTTATCGGGTTTATTGTTATCATATGTACTCCTCCTTAACTATTAAATCACAAGCAGGGTTATTTTAAAATATTATTAAAGAATGTTAAGAGAAAATGCTTTAGAGCCTGTAAAAAAATCGTACTTTCATAAAGGCTTATTATAAAAATACATCATTTTACTTTTAATTCACAACACATTTGACAAGCTCCAAAAACACCTCCGCTGGCTTTTAAATTTTTTCTAAAGCAGCAATAGTGGGGAGCGTTAAAAATTTCTTTTAGAGAGTTATTTTTTATGTTTCCTATTTTTTGTGATAAACAAGGATAAATAAATCCTTCAGGATTTATAAATGTATTGTTATACGGAAAAGTACAAGGGTGGTAAATTTCTTTAATAGGTTTGTTTTCACTCGTATTAAAAAATTCTTCTATTTTATCTATAGGATTTTTGGAATATTCAAATTTCGGAGAGAATCTTAATTTTGTTTTTCCTTTTAAAGAAACGATTTCTTTGTAAACTTCTTTAAAATGCTCCATGTTAAAATAAGGTTTGATAGGGTAATTTTCTGTAAATTCAGGTATAAAGTTTTCATGCAGAATTGAAGATTGTTTAAGATTGTTGTTTCTCAAAAAAGAAATTGATAAAAAATTAAAATTCATTTTTTCGCATAATCTATAGAGTTTTAGAATATCATCAATATTATTTTCCAGAACAATTGTTTTAATATCAATCATTTGAGATTTTTTTTCAGATTTTAAATTTTCGAGGTTGTTAATAATCGTATCAAATATACCGTCTTTTCCTCGGTTTTTATCATGGGTATTTCCGTAACCGTCCAGAGAAACGGAAAGCAGCATAAGATGATATTTTTTGAAAGCCTTAATGATTTCATCATTAATTAAAATTCCGTTAGTAACAACGTGGGTTTTGTTAAAAATTTTAGAAGAAAGATATGCAAAAATTTCAATAAAATCTTTTCTTATAAGCGGTTCTCCTCCGACAAGAGTCGCTATTGAATAAAAGGGCAGCTGTTCTATAACGTTTTTCCAATCTTCGGTAGAAAGTTCCTGTTTATTTCTGTCTTCTCCGACATAACAATAAGGACAAGTCAAATTACAACGATACGTAAGTTCAAGAAAATATCTTAAAGGAATTTTGGCTCTGCCGTATCTGTCATTTACTGAAAACAATGTATATAAATCTCTTGCCCAATCGAAGAGTGTTGAACAGTTCATAAATAATTCTTTGCTCCTAGAACTAATATTACCATAAAGTTTGATGATTGCCGAATAATTGAAAGTTAATATTATATAGAATCCTCATCGCTCATACCTTCCTCTCTTTAATATATTTTATTTAATTTATTAAAGAGGGGTTTCTTTTTAAAACAAATTAAGTTGAGGTGATAAATTATCAACATTAATATCGGAGTCTTTTTTTCTTGTTGCTAAATTTTTAGATAAATCTTTTTGCATTCTCTGCATTAATTCTTCGGAACGTGAAATGACAACTTTAGGAAGTCCTGCCATCTTTGCTACTTGAATACCGTAACTCCTGCTTGCACCGCCGGGGACAATTTTTCTCAAGAATTCGATTTCGCCATTTTCTTCTGATACTGTGATTCGATAATTTTTGATTTGCGGATAAGTATTAGTCATAACGTTTAATTCGTGGTAATGAGTTGCAAATATACATCTCGCATTTATTTTATTTGCTATATATTCAGCAACGGCCCAGGCAATTGCAACACCATCGTAAGTGCTTGTTCCTCGTCCTATTTCATCAATCAGAATAAGACTTTTGGATGTCGCATTATTTAGAATACATGCTGTTTCTGCCATTTCCACCATAAATGTTGATTTACCAAGAGTCAAATCGTCACTTGCACCAACCCTTGTAAATATTTTATCTACAAGTCCTATTTTTGCATAATCAGCAGGTACAAATGAACCGATTTGCGCAAGTATTGCAATAAGTGCATTCTGTCGCATATAAGTTGATTTTCCCGCCATGTTTGGACCTGTTAGTATCATAAATTGCGTTTTAGAACTGTTGTTTGCAGATAATTCTATGTCGTTTGGAACGTATGTTCCCAAAGGAAGAATTTGTTCCAAAACGGGATGTCGTCCATTTTTAATTAAGAAATCACCACTATCGTCAAGTTCAGGACAAATATAATTATTTTCAATGGCAGTAGAAGCAAAAGACGTTAATACATCTAATTCTGCAATTAATTCTGCTACTTTTCTGATAATACTTACAAATTCTTTTGAATAATTTCTAAAATCGCTATATAACTTATATTCTAATTCATAGGCTTTAACTTGTGCCGTTAAAACTTCGTCTTCATGTTTTTTTAATTCATCTGTTATGTATCGTTCACCATTAGATAAAGTTTGTTTTCTTATGTAATTTGACGGAACTTTATCAAGGTTTGAATTAGTAACCTCTATGTAATATCCGAAAACTCTGTTGTATCCGACTTTAAGAATGTTTATTCCTGTTCGTTCTTTTTCTTTTTGCTCAAATTCTTTCAGCCAATTTTCACCGTTATTCATTAAATCATGAAGATAATCAAGTTCTGCTGAAACTCCGTCTTTAATAATTCCGCCTTCTTTTAATACATTAGTCGGGGCATCATCTCTTATTGTTCTTTCTATTAATTCTTCATATTCTTTTAGGTCAGGCAAGCTGTTTTCTATTTCCGAAAATATATTTAATCCGATAGTTCCGGCAGTTTTTACAATATCCGGAAGAACAGAAAGGGATAGTTTTAAACTTAAAAATTCTTTCGGATTTGCGCTTCCGTTACTTAGTTTTGTTGATACTCTTTGAATATCATACATATTTCTAAGTAATTTTTGTATTTCAATCCTGTCTGTAGAGTTTTCTGTTAATACTTGAACAGCATTTTGGCGTTTCTTAATCAGATCTATATTTTTTAAGGGCTGGCAAATCCAAGATTTTAAAAGTCTTGCGCCCATGTTTGTAGAAGTTCTGTCTATAGCCCACAAAAGAGAACCGAATTTATTTTTTTCTCTAAGAGTTTCGGTTAATTCTAAATTTTTTCTTGTACCGGAATCAATTGAAACATAGTCAGAAAGCTCATACCTTTCAATCGTTTCAAATCGGGGGAAGCCTTCTTTTGTATTTTCCCAAATATAGGCAAGGAGTCCGGCTGCGGCTCTAAAGCCTATCGGGCAATCGTTATAACCAATTGAGTCTAAACTTTGTATTTTGAAAACTTGTCTCAGATTTTCTTCCGCAAAGTTTTTTTCAAAAACACGCGGCGGAACTTTGGAACAGTTGTATAACTTAGTTATTTCATCAGGCAAATCAACTGTTTCCTCGGGAACAATCTGAAACGGTTCAAGTTTAAGTTTTTTAGTTTGGGCCACAACTTCCGCTGGTTGTATTCTGGCAAGTTCAGTCAGTAATGTTTGGTAATCAACTTGTGTAGCCTTAAATTCGCCTGTAGAAATATCTGTATAGGCAAATCCCCATAAAGTTTGTTTCCCGACTTTTTCTTCAAATAGAGCGCACATGTAGTTATTACTGTTTTTATTAAGAAGGTTGCTTTCTAATACTGTTCCGGCAGTAATAACTCTTACCACACCTCTTTTTACAATACCTTTTGCAAATTTAGGGTCTTCGAGCTGTTCACAGATAGCAGTTTTAATTCCCTTTTCCACAAGTTTTTCTAAGTATCCGTCAATAGCCTTAGCCGGAATTCCTGCTAAAGGAATTTTTCCTAAAACACCACAATCTCGTCCGGTTAATGTGATTTCTAATTCTTTTGACATCGTAACGGCATCTTCAAAGAAAGTTTCGTAAAAATCACCCATTCTGTATAATAATAAGCAATCCGGATTTTCACGCTTAATTTCTAAGAATTTCTGCATAGCCGGTGTTAATTTGTTAATATCTAAATCTGCTGTATTTACAAAATTGATTTCTGACTTTGCCATATCAAAATGTTATCACGAAATTTGATGGGGGTAAATAAATTTAATCAAACAAAATCAGAGTATGCAGGATTCGTTTTAAATATCTTTTAAAAATTTCATTTGTCCTATCATGTAGAAGGAACCGCAGATTATGTTTAGTTTTTCTTTGGATAATTTTACGTTTGCAGTATATTTTTTTGAGGGAAATGGACATGCTAAAGACAATTCTTTGTAACTGCAGGCTTTAGGGTAGTCAAATCCGTACAAATAAATTTCGTCATCTTCTTTAAAAAGAATTTTTTCCATTTGTTTGTAGTTTTTAGTATTCAGCGCTCCAAAAACAAATCTTCTTTTTTGTTTTGGAAAGAATTTATCCAGATTATTTCTTAGAGTCTCAATCCCGTTTGGATTATGCGATGCATCAATAATTAAATTTTTAGATTCAATAAATTCAAAGCGACAAGGATGGTTAACTTTTTTTAATCCATTTATAATTGTATTTTCATCAATTCCTTTAAATAAATATTTAATGGCAGTTAACGCTAAAGTAAGGTTTTTCTTTTGATGTTCTCCTTTGAGAGATAGTGAATTAATATATTTTTCCTCAGGTGCATAGGGTGAAATAATTGTAGAATTCTTTTCTTTAGCTTTATTTTTTATTGATTCATATAATTCTTCAGTTATAACAGGACAATTCTGTTTAATTATTCCGGCTTTTTCAAGTGCAATTTTTTCTTTTGTATTGCCGAGAATATCTGTATGGTCGAGATCTATATGTGTAATTACGGAACATAAATTTTTATCAATGATATTTGTTGCATCTAACCTTCCGCCAAGACCAGTTTCAAGTATAACAATATCTACATTGTTTTCCTTGAAATATAGAAAGGCCAAAATAGTAAGTATTTCAAATTCAGTTAGCAGAATATCAATATTTGAAATTTTGTTTACGTATTCAGCAAATTTTGTTTTTGAAATATTTATACCGTTTACTTTTATTCTCTCTGTGTAATCCCAAATATGAGGACTTGTATATAGACCGGTTTTATATCCGGCTTCCCTTAAAACAGATTCTATTATTGCACATACAGAACCCTTTCCGTTCGTACCGGCAACATGTATACACTTGAGTGAATTTTGAGGATTCCCAAGTAAGTTTAAAGCTTCTGCAATTCTATTCAATCCCAAATCAATATGAAATCTGTCTTGCGAAGTAATAACTTTTATAGCGTTTTTATAATTAATCATGAACCAATCTTAAGACAATTGTTACATATCTGCAACAATAATTCGTTTATCTGTGAATATTTTTTCTACGTTAATCATTGTATAAGGAACTGAATTATAAATAAATTCTTTACCCAAGTAACTGTCTCCTGCGTTATTTATCTGTTCTTCCGGAATTTCAAATAATTCATTAATTTTATCTATTAAAAATGCGAGTTCCATTTCGTTATACTTAACAATGATAACCGGTCTTTTATCAGAAAGTTGTGTCGAGGATTGAACATTTAAAAAAGTTTTTACATTTAATACTGTAATATAATCCCCTCGAAGATTCATTATTCCTTCAATAAAATCAGGAGTTCCGGGAACATTAGTTATTGCTGTATCTTTTAATACTTCTTTTACAAAATCAAGAGGAATGCAATAATTATCGTTGTTTAAGTTAAAAGAAATTAATTTCTTTTTTGTATGTAATTCTTGAGACATTAATGAAAAACCGGACTTGTCAGAAAGAGCGGCGGTTCTTTTTTGCATAATTTCTTTTGATGCGGTATCTTGCGGAAATAATTCCGGTATATTGATATTTGCAGTTTCGACTTGACCTTTTAAAAGATTTTCAATTGAATAAATATTAATTATAAACACAGTTTCTTGGTTATATTTATACAAGGAATCAATAATGGTTTTGTTGTCAACAAAAGGTATTGTGTCAACCATAGATGATTCAAAAGGCATTATTCCGATTATTTTGTCTGTAATTATTCCGAATATTGTTTCATCTGTTTTGACAATAATCAAATCACTATTAACGTTGTATTTTTGTACTTCAATATTTAAATAAAATCTAATATCAATAATATTTATTACAAAATTGTTATATTTTAAAAGCCCGACAATGTTGTTAGGCAATTTTTGCGGATAATCTAATGCCGGTAATTTCATTATTTCTAATATATTGGCAGTATTAACAGCGTATGTACTGTTTCCTATTTTAAAATACAGATGAGTATTTTTCTTTTGTTCAATATAATTGTTATTGCTCATGTAAAATTACCCTGTTTCTTCCGCTTTCTTTAGCTTTATATAATGCTTCATCTGCAGATTTTAACATTTCTCCGGCATTATTAAAGTTTGTATAGTTCATCGTTAATCCTATGCTGACAGTAACCTTAGCTTTTGTTCCGTTATAATCAAAATCATATTCCTCAACAGAACGTCTTAAACGTTCTACCGGAATTTGGGCACCTTCTATGTTTGTTTCAGGCATAAGTATAACCAACTCTTCTCCGCCGTATCTGTATAGAAGATCGGTTTTTCTAAAACAAGCTTTTAAAATATCAGAAACCGTTTTTAAGACGTAGTCCCCGTATTGATGACCGTACGTGTCATTGACTTTTTTAAAGAAGTCGATATCTAAAATTGCAAGACTAAAGTCTGACGGGTGTCGTTTTGTACGGTTATATTCTTGTTCTAAACTTATCTCAAACTGTCGACGGTTATATAATCCGGTTAATCCGTCTAAAACAGACATAAATTCTTTTTCTGTATATTGATATTTCATTTTAAAAATGGCCAAAAGTTCACTAATCATAATATCGAAATATCTGAAAGAACTATAATCAATTTCTTGTCTTGTATAAAAACAAATTCCTCCGATAAGTTTTTTATCAAAGACAAGCGGAATAATAATTTTAGACTTTAAATCATTAAACTGATATTCCATTTCTTTTCCTAAAAGCATTCTCACTACTTCAAACTTATAATCGTTGTAGTGTTTAATTTCTTCCATTTTTCTGAAGAAATCATATTGAATATCTGATAGTAAATTTTTAGATAAATTTCTTCCCAATGTATCTATATACAAAATATTTTCTGCAAAATCATCCGGAGAAGCAAAAAAGATGCCTGCAACATGGTACTCAACAAAAGAACTTAGCAAAGAGAATAATTTTTCTACCAATATTCTTTCATAGTTTAAAAAGTCACTTAAATTTCTGAATTCATTTGCAAATACAGATTTTAATAATAAATCGTTCAAAATTGTATTAAGCTGTGTTTGCGCAGAATTTTGTTGAGAAGACATTATGCTCAAATTAGATTTATATTCATCGGAAATGGGATATCTTCTAATTGTTGCGTTTATATTCTTTACAAGTTCGTTCACGTCAATAGATTTTGATAAAAAGAGTTGAGCACCGGCTTTTTTGCCCCAGAAACTATCTATCTTTTTATCCAATATTGTAAGTAAAATTACCGGAATTTTTTTTGTTTCTTCTTTGTTTTTAATAAGTCTGCATAATTGGTAACCGTCAATTACGGGCATTGTTATATCCGAAACAATTAGGTCAGGGATAAATTCAAATACTTTTTTATAACCTTCTGCTCCGTTTGTTGCAGTTTCTATCTCAAATCCGTTAGCAGCGAGTTCTTCTTTCAAAAATTTTAATTGAGTTTCGCTGTCTTCTACTATTAATAACTTTGCTCCCATGCGTTTATATATTCCAATTTTAACAAATTTAGTATAAAATGATTATATACTAAATTATAAAAAAAAACTATAGGAGAGAAGAAGTGGCTAAGGATTGGAATTTTGGTTTAAAACAAAAATTTGGAATAAAATGTTTAATTGATTTAGTGACGTTTATTATGACTTGTGTTTTGTTTTTAGTTTTTGCAAAAATAAAACAAATAACGCCATACGATACTTTTGTATTTTTGTTTGTTGTCGGAGTTATTAATTTGATATCACAATTTTTTACAAAACAGTGGATATCAAAGGTAATTAAAAAGTCAATGACAACTCAATCTGATTCTTTGTATTCTGCAGCAACCGAGGTTATGGAAAATGTAAATAATCAAAAACAAATTTATGAATCACTTGCTGCAAATAATAAATCAATTTCTTCTCTAATTTCAAAACTAAAAAATATATCAGAAGAATCTGTTGTAACATCTAAGAAAACTGAAAAACAAGTTAATCAATCAATTACATTTTCTCAAAAAGAACATGATTCAATTGCATTAAATTCAGATAAAATGCTGGCATTAAGGCAAAAAATTCAAATGATTGCAGAATTGATTCTTGAGCTTTCGGAACATTCTCAACAAATCGGTAATACAATCAGCGTTGTAGATGATATTGCAGAGCAAACTAATATGCTGGCTTTAAATGCCGCAGTTGAAGCCGCAAGAGCGGGAGAACATGGTAAGGGATTCGCAGTTGTAGCAGGAGAAATCAGAAAACTTGCAGATGAATCAAAGCAGGCAATAACAAAAATAACATCTTTAACTAGCAATATTCAATACACTACTAACTCAACGGTTATGGCAACAGAGGAAGGTTCAAAAGAAATTGAATCTGTGGTAAAAGAAATAAACTCTTTGACTATAGATTCAGAGACTTTATTAAATTTGATAAAGGACGTTTTGACTTCTCTGGACAATATTAATCAGAATATAACAAAGCAAAATGATATTATTGATAAATTAAATTCAATCGATGAAGAAGTTTCTGAAATTCATGAATCTCTTGTTAAGAGTATAGAATTGAATGCAGAAAAAATTTCAAATTTAAGTAATATTTCAAATGATATTAAAATTTCAGTTACAGAAGGTTAAGCTTAAAAACAAATGAGTTTGTTGAATAATGACAGTGCAGATGACAAAGAATTAATGTCAATTTTTCAAACCGAATCCGAAGAGATTGTTGATAGGATTATGGGCAGTTTGTTTGCGCTTGAAAAAAAATTAGATGATAAAGAATTAGTAGCATCTTTGTATAGAGATATGCATAGTCTAAAAGGTGCTGTAAG
This sequence comes from uncultured bacterium, assembly GCA_902796585.1. Taxonomy (GTDB): domain Bacteria; phylum Cyanobacteriota; class Vampirovibrionia; order Gastranaerophilales; family Gastranaerophilaceae; genus CAG-196. The sequence continues at coordinate 23,781 of CADBPN010000100.1, read as the reverse complement.
AATGGTAGGGTTTAATAATATACAAAACCTTATTCATAAAATGGAAGATATTTTTGATGCTGTAAATCAAGGAGAACTTTATCTCGAAAAAGAGATTATCGATATTATTTCCAGAACGGTTGATTTAGTTTCAAAATATATACATCAATCAATCCAAAACAGCAGGGAAATTATAGACGAAGACTTTCAAGCTTTTATGTCTAATTTGGAATACATATTGGAAGTAGAAATTGCAGAACAAAAAAATGCCCCTCAAACGATTATTCAATCGGATATGAACGAGTTGCATAAAAATGACACAAAATCTTCTCTATCAGAACATCAAGAAGAAATAAATGAGAGTTTTAACAAAAGTTTTGAAATAATAGACGGAATCGTTCCGGAAGAAGAATCTCAAGATATTGTGATTCTAAAAGAAGAAATTCAAAAAATTTATGATTTTTTCAAAGATACTGACATGTATGAAGTTAAAACTTCTTTGGAAAATATTATTGCAAAAATTGATTTTGTTATGAATGCATCAAATCAGTTTACGATCAGTGAAATATTAGAAATGAGAAACGAGCTTGGTTCAGCCGCTTCAAAGTATACGACTTCTTGCATAGATAATGAAACATCAGGAATTACTTTTTTTGATATTGCTGAAAAAATATCAATGCTTCAAGGCAGCAGTGTTTATGCGAAAGAAATAAAAGAAGATATTATCAGACTTAAGGAAAGTATTGATGATACCAATATTTTAGAAATAGTCAATATAGTATTAGATATATTGGATTTTATAGAACAGAATTCCGTTCAGCTTGAAGAACAAATGGTTGCAACTTTAAAAAATGGAATTGAGTATTGTGCTTCCCCAAATGAAAACATTGACAGTGATTTGATTGTTCAGCAGTTAGAAATTATGAAGCAGTTACTTGATTTAAGTTATAAAAAAGACGAAGGTGTAAATGAGATAAAAACACTTTCCGCGCAAAATACGCAAGTTAATAAATCTTCTTTTTCTAATGAAATAAAAACATTACATGTAAATGCTCAAAAGTTGGATTTGCTTGTAAATCAACTTGGAGAATTAATTATTACAAAGATAAAATCAGAAAAAAGTTTAGAAAAAATAGATTCTATAAAAAATATAAATGAACTTTGTCAAAAAGATTTATTAAAGACTTCAAATTATTTAAGGTATTATAATCGAAAATATTTGCAATCCGGTAATTCTGAGCAGTACTTGAGTGCATTTGTAAAACAAGTTTTTTCATTGCTTTCTGATGTAACACAAAATGTATCAAGAACAATTTATGATTTAAATTCGCTATATCGCTCTTCAAAAGAAGATGATATGAAAATGCGTTTGATTATTGATGAAATGGAATCAATGGTAAAGAATATTCGTGTTTTGCCTATTTCAACAGTATTCAATTCTTTCTCCAGAATGGTCAGGGATATTGCGACCGAAAAGGGAAAAGACATAGATTTTACGATAGAAGGAAAAGACACTTGTGCGGATAAAAAAATTATCGAAGAAATAAAAACTCCATTAATTCATATTTTAAGAAATTCAATTGATCATGGTATAGAAACAAAAGAAGAACGTATTGCAGAAGGAAAAGATCCTATAGGACGTATAGTTCTTTCTGCAAAACAAGATGATAATAAAGTTATAATTGATGTTGTTGATGACGGACGAGGGTTTAATCTGGAAAAAATCAAAGATAGAGCTGTATCAAGAGGATTTTTGACACAAGAAGACATTGATACGATGACTGATGAAGCCATAATGAATATTATATTCTGGCCGGGATTTACAACCGGCGATTCAATAACAAGCATATCAGGAAGAGGAATCGGTCTTGACGTGGTTAAAACTAAGATTTCTCAATTAAACGGTAAAGTAAAGGTAATATCAGAATTTGGAAAAGGAAGTTGTGTACATATAGAAATTCCTGTTACACTTACTACCCTAAGAGTATTTTTGGTAAAAATTTCAGACCAAACTTTTGCAATTCCTATTCAAGTAATTACGACATTTATTGTTAAAAAACAATCAGAAATTAATACTTCAAACGGTGGAAGATCCATTGTTTATAACGGAAATATAATTCCTCTTTATTATTTATCTGATATATTGAAGCTTCCGCCGGTACAAAGAGGGGAAAAAGAGACTATTTTAATAATAGAATCTGATGAAAAAACAGTAGGACTTGTTGTAGATAAGCTTTTGGGAGATCAAGATATTCTACAAAAGAAACTATCAGCTCCGCTTTATAAAGTAAAAAATATTTCCGGAATTACAAATTTAGCTTCCGGTGAATTGTGTTTAATTCTTAATATGCAGGATATACTTCACTATGACTTTAATAAAGTAATTAATACAAATGCTATGCAATCACTTTTACTTCCGCAGGATATTTTATCGTTCAAGCGAATACTTATTGTAGATGATTCTGTTACAACAAGAACAATGATTCACAGTATTTTGGTAAATTCTAAATTCAATGTAGATATTGCATCAGATGCTGAGGAAGCATTGTTAAAACTTAAGTCTAATCATTATGACTTAATTGTGACAGATTTACACATGCCGAAAATGGATGGATTCCAATTTATATCAACTATAAAAAATGATGAAATGTATTCTGATATTCCGATTATTGTTATGAGTTCAATGATAGAAGAAGAGGCTCTCAAGATAATCGGGTCTAACAATGTTGAATATTACATAGAAAAAGAAAGCTTTAATCAGGATATTTTTTGTCAGCAAGTAAAAGCAATATTGACAAAATATCATTCTCCATAAATTGTTTAAAAATTAATATATTGGCATTTAAACATGTTTTCCACCGGAAGAATGTTGACTTTGAAAATATAAATCATTTATGATTGTTTTATTATGAAAAAACAAGGATATAAAAAAGAAAAACACGAATCTTTTATTTCAAAATTGTTTAATTCTGTTTTGACAGTTTTGCTTGCGTTCTTTATAGCTTCGCAAGTTTCGGGTGCAGCAAATAATAATCTTAGGATTGCACAAATTAGTGATGCGCATTTTTCATCTTTTGAAAATAATACATCTTATAAAATTTTGAAAAGTTCAGGAGAATTATTGGATGATGCAATTTTTCAGATAAATACATCAGGCCCGTATGATTTTGTAATGTTTTCGGGAGATTTAATTAATGCTCCAAAACAATCAGAGTTAAAGCTGTTTACGGAACATGCGAACAATCTTATTTACCCATGGTACGCAATAGACGGAAATCATGATATAAATATTGACGGATTTTTAACTAAAAAACAGTTTATAGAAATATTGTCCGAATCAAATGACAAAATGAAACAAGATAACATTTATTATGCATTTACACCTAAAAAAGGTTACAGAGTTATTTGCTTGGATTCAATAATTGATTATAAAGTAACTACAAATGGTGAAATATATCAAGAGCAGTTAGATTGGCTCAGAAAAGAGTTACAAAAGTATTCAAAAGAAACAATCATTCTTGTAACACATGTTCCTATATATGAACAATTTTCAAGTCCTGCTCATAAAATGTTGAATGATTATGAAGTTAAAAAAATATTAAAAACACATACAAATCCTATAATTATTTTACAAGGGCATTATCATGCAGCAAGAATAAAACAGGTTGATAATATCCTTGTTGTGTCTTGTCCTTCATTGGTAACGTATCCAAATTCTTTCAGAGTATTAAATTTAAATTATGATAAAAATAAAGTAAAAGTTGATGTATACTTAAAGGAGACTCGTTTAAAAGAAATTCAAACCAGAGCAAAAATAAGATTAATGGGTACAGAAATGCTTTTAGGGGAAGAATCAGACAGGAACGGAAGTTTTGAATTAAGAAGGGAAGAATAATGGTTGAAGAGTTTAAAATAAAATTCAGAGGTGTCAGAGGAAGCTATCCGGTTGCTGATAAAGATTATTTGAAATATGGCGGAAATACTGCATGCGTAGAAGTTCGAGTCGGTGGTCATTTAATTATTCTGGATGCCGGTACAGGATTAATAAGTCTTGGAAATGAACTTATGCAAAAATATATAGAGTCCGGAACAACAATTACGGACAGAACTCCTGTAAGGTGTACAATTCTTTTAAGCCATATTCACCTTGACCATATACAAGGTTTTCCATTCTTCAGACCTTCTCACTTAGCTTCAACAAGAATGAGTTTATTAGGCGGAGTAAACTATAATGAAACATTAGAGCAGGAACTTGCAAAATTATTGTTTACGAAATCGTTCCCGCTTGATTTAGGTGATATTGCTGCTGATTTAAAAATTGTAGATTTAAACGAAACAAATTATGTTATATTCAAAGCCGGTTCTGAAATGCCGGAGGTTATTCGCGTAAATGATTTAAAAAAGGGTGATTATACTGACGATGATGTTGTTGTAACGTGTTATAAATCATACGCACACCCTCAAAACGGAGTTTTTATTTATAGAATTGCATACAAAGGAAAAACACTTGTGTATGCAACGGATAAGGAAAGTTACCCGGGCGGAGACAAAAAGCTTGTTAAATTTGCAAAAGATTGTGATTTGATTATACATGATGCTCAATATTGTACAGAAGATTATTTGAGTATTTACGTACCAAAACAAGGATTTGGACACTCTACTTTTGAGATGGCACTTGAATCTAAACAGCAAATTGGGGCAAAGAAGATGGTATTTTTCCATTATGATCCCGGTTATACTGACGAAAAATTAGATTCTCTTGCTGAAGAATATGCATCAGACGATGCAATCCTTGCTTATGAAGGACTTGAAATAGATTTGCTGAAAGATTAATTTTTTAAAATTTAATTAAAATCTTTAAACTTTCTTTTGCTTTATTCGCTTCAAAAGCTTTCAGAGCATCATCAATATTATAAATATTTGAAATAAACGGTTTAAAATCAATCCGATTGTTTTTTAACAGTCTTAATGCAGGCGGGAATTGACCGCATCTGGAACCTAATACTGTGATTTCATCTATTACAATCGGTGCGAGATTTAATTCTTTTCCTGTTGCAACAGTGCTTTTTAATACTAAAACACCTCTCGGTTTAGTTAATGCCATAGATGTTTCAAAACCACCGGCTGTACCGGTTGCTTCTACTACAACATCATAAATCTTTTCTGTTTTAAAGTCTTGTAAAAGCTTTGTTTTTACACCTTGAGCTTCTGCAATATCAAGTTTATTTTGATGTTTACCCACAAGTAAAACGTCAAGATTTTGAGCATTCAAAGTTAGCGCTGTTGTTAATCCCAATTTACCGTCACCAAGAACAACAATTTTTTTCATAGGTTCTATGTGCAATTGTTCCGTAATTTCACAAGCTGCCGCTAAAGGCTCAACAAATACAGCTTGTTCGTCCGGTACATTTTCCGGAACTTCAAATAATACATTAACCGGCATTGTCATATATTCGGCAAAGCAACCGTCTTTTTTCCAAATACCTAGTGTATGACGGTTTGGACAGTGTCGATAATTTTTTTGAGCGCACCATTCGCATTCGGGATCGTTACAACCATAGCTTATTTCAGCAACAACTCTTTTTCCAATCCATTTTCGGTCTTCAGCCTTATCGCTGTTAACGTTTTCTACTACCCCAACAAATTCGTGGCCGAGAACTCCGACATATCCCATATAACCTTTTGTTATTTCATAATCTGTATTACAAATGCCGGCTAAGCTTACTTTAATAAGAGCTTCTCCAATTTTAGGTTCCGGTTTCGGATAATTATTATCAAGTTTTAATTCTTTATCAAAAACAATCGCTTTCATTTTTTATACTCCCTCTGTTAATTTCCATATAACAATTATAACATCAAAAGTACAAAGCTGTAGATAAATTGAAAAAAGAATAAATAGAAAGATATTATACAAGTTCTGTTTTTTCGACTTCTTTTGTTGTTGTGAACTTAACTATATCACCTTCTGCTATGTCATTAAATTTAACAAAAGAAAGACCGCATTCAAAACCTTGCGCAACTTCTTTAACGTCATCTTTAAATCGTTTTAGCTGATCAATTGCACCCTTAAATATTTCTTGACCATCTCTAAAGATTGTTGCAGTATCATTTCTGTTAACTTTACCCTCTGTAACATAGCAACCGGCAATCTTCTGAGTTTTTCCGATTGTAAATATTTGACGTATCTCAACTTCACCTGTTTTAACTTCCTTAATTTCGGGTGAAAGTAGTGAAATCATTGTATGTTCAATGTCTTCTAATATTTGATAAATAATATCATATTTTTTAATTGTTACGCCTTCTTTTTCCGCAGCTGCAAGGGCATTAGCATCTTCTTTTACCGTAAATCCCAGAATTAATGCATTTGATGCAGATGCAAGCATAACATCGGCTTCAGAAATATCACCGACACCAACGTGTATAATCTTTGTAACAATTTCTTTTGACTCAAATTGAGCAATTGCTTGAGAAACTGCTTCTGCTGAACCATGCGTATTAGCTTTGATAATAAGATTAAGATGAGGAACGTCATCTTCCGCAGCTCCTGCTTCACGTCTCATGTGAGCCGGTAGCATAGCTTCCAAACGCTTACTGCGTTCTTTTTCTTTTCTCTTATCGACGATTGCTTTCATTTCTTTTTCATTTTTAACAACTTCAAAATAATCGCCGGCATTAGGAACTTCTGTTAAACCAAGAATTTCAACAGGAGTTGATGGCTCTGCTTTTTGTATCCTTTCTCCTGAGTCTGAAAGTAGTGCTCTTACTCTTCCGCAAGCAGTACCAACTACAACGCAGTTTCCGGCTCTTAATGTTCCGTTTTGGACAAGAAGTGTTGCAACAGGACCTTTTCCTTTATCTAAGTTAGCTTCTATAACGACACCTGACGCTTCTGCCTTCGGATTTGCTCTTAAATCTTTAATTTCAGCCACAAGCAGAATGTACTCCAAAAGCTCATCAATACCGTCACCCATAAGAGCTGAAACATTTACAGTAATTGTTTCACCGCCCCAAGCTTCAGGAACAAGTCCATGTTCTGTCAATTGTTGTAGAACTCTGTCTGGATTTGCACCCGGTTTATCGCATTTGTTAACGGCAACGATAATTGGTACATCAGCAGCTTTTGCGTGGTTAATAGCTTCAATTGTTTGAGGCATTATACCATCGTCTGCGGCAACAACAAGAATTGCAATATCAGTGGCCTTTGCGCCTCTGGCACGCATTTCGGTGAATGCTTCGTGACCCGGAGTATCAACAAATACAATCTTCTTTTCATGTTTATTATCCAAGTATACAGTATAAGCACCGATAGATTGAGTGATTCCGCCAACTTCTGTTGCAACAATTTTATGTTTAGAGGCACGAATACTGTCTAATAATGTTGTTTTACCATGGTCAACGTGACCCATGATTGAGACAACAGGAGCACGTTTTTTTAGGAGTTTTTTATCAACTTCTGTAAGAGCCTTTTGTTTTTGCTCTTTTTCCATTTCTTCTTCAATAAATGCATCAAAGTCTTCTTCAAGAACTTCTAATTCATATTCTGCACATACTTTTTTAATTGTTTCAACATCAATTAATTGGTTAACTGTTGCCATAATTCCTTGGAACATCAAGAATTTAACTATTTCTGCAGGTGTTTTTTGAATTTTATCCGCAAGTTCTTGAATTGTCATGGGTTCATTAACAACTAACGATTTAACTTCTTCTACAGCTTCTTCTTTGTGTGATTTCTTTTTGTGCTTTTGAGCGGCTGCTTTTTCTAAAGAAATCATTTCTTGATCTTCTTTTTTTGAATTGAAGTCTTTGTCTTTCTTTTTGTTGTCATTACGTTTTTTTGAAGAATTATTTTTTCCTTCGTATATTTCTTGTGGGATAATTCTTCTTTCTACAAGTTTCTTATCTCCGCCTTTATTGAACGGCTTTTTGTCTGTTTTATCAGTTGGTTTTCCGGCATTATTATCTTTTTGCGGAGCTTTTCTTACAATTTCTATTCTTGATTGATTTTTATATTCAATTTTAGTTCGTTCAATTCTAACCTGAGGTTTTTCTGCTTTTTTTATTACAGGAGTTTCTTCTTTTGAAACAGCTTCTTTTTTCTCAACCTTTTCTATTGGTTTAATTTTTTCAACTTTTTGAACTCTTTCTACACGCTCAACTTTTTCGATTTTTGGGCTTTTTTCTTTATTAGCTTCTGCAGTTGTATTCTCTTCTTCGTTATTGACTGTTTTGGATTTTTTTACAATAAAGGCTTTTGGTTTAGATGTGTTTTTCTTTTGAGCAATACCTAAATGTTCTTTAAGTTTTCTTATTTGCGTTGGAGTGACAGTATTTGAGTGAGACTTGACTATAATATCAATCTCTGCAAATTTTTCTATTACATCTTTACTTGTCATCCCTATTTCACGTGCTAATTCACTTACTCTTAAACTGTCCATCCAATAGTCCTTTATTTATTCTGCGGATATTATGTAATCCAACAACCTTTCTTTATCTATGCTTGTATTAGTTTTTAACATTTTATTCAACTTATTTTTCTTAAATGCCATATTAATACAATTCTCATTATAACAAAGATATACTGATCTGCCAAATGTCTTCGAATTTGGCTTTATTACAATATTTCCGCTTTTATATTCTTTTGTTATTTTAATTAGTTCTTCTCGCGGTTTTAATTCTCCGCAAGTTATGCATTTTCTTAGTGATTTCAAAATTTATTCCACGTTAGCTAATTTTTCGAGTTTTAACTTTTGGTCGTATTCAATTAATAAGCCGATAAGTTCGTCTAAATCTCCGTCTATAACAGTCCAGACATTAAGGTTATGATTGATTCTGTGATCTGTTAAACGACCTTGAGGGAAGTTATAAGTTCTTATTCTTTCGCTTCTATCTCCGGTTCCGACTTGCGAACGACGAAGGTCTGTTATTTCCTGCATTTGTTTTTGAACTTCCATATCATATAATTTAGAACGTAAAATTTGCATTGCTCTTTCTTTGTTTTGAAGCTGTGAACGTTCTTCAGTACAGAAAATCATTATACCGGTCGGTTTATGGAAAAGCCTTGCCGCAGTTTCAACTTTATTAACGTTTTGACCGCCGGCGCCACCGGAGCGAGCTGTAGACATTTCTATATCTTCAGGTCGGATTTCTATTTCTACATCATCAACTTCCGGCATAACTGCAACAGTTGCCGTTGATGTATGAACTCTTCCTTGAGATTCGGTTTCAGGAACTCTCTGTACTCTGTGGACTCCGGATTCATATTTTAGCTGCGAATATACGGCATCACCTTTAATTGAAATAATGATTTCTGAGTATCCTCCGGCTTCACACTCTGTTTTTGATAAAATTTGAGTCTGCCAGCCTTTTTTATCTGCAAATTTCAGATACATTCTGGCTAAATCGCCTGCAAAAATATTTGCTTCATCACCACCTGCTCCGCCTCTTATTTCAAGCATGATATCTTTGTCATCCATCGGGTCGCGCGGAAGCAGAAGGACTTTCATCTTTTCTTCATATATAGGAAGTTTTGCTTCATTTTCTTCTATTTCAGCTTTTAAGAACCCGCGCATTTCTTCATCTTTTTCTTCGTACATCATTTGCTTGGCATCTTCTATTGCATCAGTAGCTTTCTTCCAAGCGTAATAAAGTTCAACAGTTTCTTCCATCGATTTTCTTTGTTTGGACAAATCTCTGAATTTATTGTAATCAGCTATAACATTCGGATCTGATAATGTTTCGCCAAGTTCTATGTATTTTTGTTCTATCTGAACAATTTTATCTAACATATCTTTCATAATTTTTGCTCCTTATAAATATAGAATAACAAAAACAGTGCTAATTTCAAATTTTGGTGTATAAATATAAACAAAAAAAGGTTGTCCCCAAAAACATGGACAACCTTTTTTGTATTTTTAACCTTAATTACTCATCTATTTTTTTATATCTTTTGTAGATAGAGCAATTCTGTGTTCTTTTGGAGTGAATTTCTTGATTAAAACATCAACTTCATCGCCTACTTTGAATAAGTTAAACGGATTAACGTTTTCGTCTGACATTTCAGCAACCGGAAGAAGAGCTTCAACACCAGGGAAGATATTAATAAATGCACCAAAAGTTGTTACTTTATTAACAGTTCCTTTAACAACTTGACCTTCTTCAAATTGTCCTTCGATTTGCTGCCAAGGATTTTCACCCATTCTCTTTAAAGATAATGAAATTCTCTTAAGTTCGTTATCTATCTTGATGATTTTAACTTCGATAGTGTCACCAAGTGTAATAACATCAGAAGGATGTTTGATTCTTTGCCATGAAATTTCAGAAATCGGGAGAAGTCCATCGATTCCGTTGATATCAACAAAAGCACCGAAGTCGGTAATTCTAACTACATTACCGGAAACAACTTGACCTTCTTCAAGAGATGAAAGAACATTGTCAACAACTTGATCTCTTTGTTCTGCAACAGCTTGTCTTTGAGAAAGAATAAGTTTATTTTTCTTAGGATCTGCTTCAAGAACCTTAACTTCAATTTTTGTATCAACAAGACCTTCAAACGGTGTACCGGTTCTAAGTTGAGAAGAAGGTATAAATCCTTTAAGATCAGCTATGTCAACAAGAACTCCGCCTTTAACAGTTGAAACAACCTTGGCAAGAATTGTATCACCTTGAATTTTAGCATCGTTAAGTTGTGCCCAAGCTTGAGCGTATGCAATTCTCTTAAGAGATAATTGCATAGAATCTTCGTTGTTTTCTTCTTTAAGTACATAAAATTCTCTAATGTCGCCTATTTCTAATGCTTCACCTTCCGGCAATTCTTTGTTAGGCAAGAAAGCTTCCATCTTAGCGCCTTTTACGCTTACTAAATAGCCTTCTGATTCTTTTTTGATTACTGTACCTTCTACGATATCAGCAACTGAGTTGGATTTTGCAAAGCTTTCTTCCAACAATTGTTCAAATTCGTCTAATGTTTGTGTTGTCATTTTGTTTTCTCCTTTATTTTACTAATAACTTTGTTAATTACTGTCTGCGGAGTTGAAGCTCCTGCTGTTATACCTATATTTATTGCATTTTCATAATTTTGCATGTTTAATTCAGAATCGTTTTCAATATGAACAGTTTCTGTGCAATTTTTTAAAATTTCTGCCAAATGAGTTGTATTGGCACTTTTTTTAGATCCTACAACTATCATCAAATCGCTTTCTTGAGCCAATTCTTTTGCTTCTTTCTGACGCATTGCCGTTGATTGGCATATTGTATTATGAATCAAAACCTCTTTAGCTATTGTGTTTAAATAATTTACGATAAGGTTCAGTGTTGAAACCATTTGTGTAGTTTGAACTACAACTCCGACTTTTTTATGTGATTTGATTTCACTTGCGTAGGGTTCAAGCTCTTCTATAGTTGTTGCAACAACTACTTTATCAGAATACAAATCTGCATTAGCCTTAATTCCAATAACTTCCGGATGGTTGGGTTTTCCGACGATTACTACAAAATAATCGTTTTTAGCTAAATCAATCGCTCTTTGTTGAACTTTTTTTACATCAGGACAAGTAAGATCAACGAGTTCAAAACCGGCATTTTTGATTTTTTCGAAAACTTCAGGCGGTTCGCCATGGCTCCTTACAACGCAAATACCTTCACCTTTTTCCGGAAGTTCATATATGGTTTTTATACCTAACATCTCTAACTCATTTATAACGTCTGTGTTATGAATGAGTTCTCCTAAGATACATATATTTTTATCAGGATTTTCTTCTTTCAATTTTTTTGCGGTTTCGACAGCGCGCTTGACACCGTAACAAAATCCTGCAAACTTGGCTAGTTTAATGTTTTGATTTACCAAAAATTTATATTTCGCTTTCTAAAGTGGACTAGGGAGCTCAAAATAAATATATTGCGCCCAGTAATTATATTCAACTATAAAAATATTGAAAAGTAAATAGCAGAAGATATCACGTCTTATTATATTGATTTTGAAAGCAATATTTTAATTATTAATATCTTGCATATATCACCTGTTTATAGTACTGTTTATATATTGATTCAGAATAGAAATGAGGGTATAAAACATGAACACAACTATTGAAAAACAACCTGAAAATGTAGTAAAGGTTGATATTGAAATTCCGGCTAAAGAAGCTGCTAATTACTACAATAATGCTGCAAAAAGACTTGCTCAATATGTAAATATTCCCGGCTTTAGAAAAGGAAAGGCTCCTAGAAATATCTTAGAACAACATATCGGCGAAGAAAGAATCAAGCACGAAGCTTTAGAAAACGCACTTCCTAAAATTTTTGCAGATGTTATAAAAGAAAATAATTTTGATGTTGTAACTCAACCATACGTTGAGTCTTATGACTTTAATATCGGTGAAGATTTAAAAATTGTTGCTAAATTGGAGTTGAGACCGGAAGTGAAATTAGGTGAATACAAAGGTTTGACGGTAGAAGTCGAAGAATATAAAACACCCGAAGATTCTATGCAAAAATCTTTGGACGGAATTTTAAGTCAACACGCAACAACAGTTGTTGTTACTGACAGAAAAACTAAATCTGATGATACAATTGTATTCGACTTTGACGGATATTCTAATGGTGAAAAAATTGAACATGGTGATGCTAAAAACTTTACATTAGATTTAGCTCATTCATCATTCATTCCGGGTTTTGCTGAACAGTTGGTTGACAGAGCATTAGAAGAAGATTTTGAAATTGAAGTTAAATTCCCTGATGAATATCACGAAAAGAAGCTTGCAGGACAACCTGCAACATTCAAATGCAAAATTCATGAAATAAAAACAAAAGTTCTTCCTGAATTGAATGATGAATTTGCTCAAAAAGTAGGACCATTTAAAACAGTTGATGAACTAAAGGCTGATATTCAAAAGTATTTAGATACTCAAAAAGCTGATATTGACAGAATGAACTCCGAAAAAGCAGTGTTTGATAAAGTAACATCAGAAGCAAAAGTAGATATTCAGCAATCAATGATAGACAGGGAAGCTGATGAATTAGTTGAAGAATACCGTCAAAAGCTTGCTTCTCAAGGATTTACATGGGATCAAGCTGTTGAGGCTCAAGGATATGATAATATAATGAACAGTTTGAAAGAAGATGCAGCAGTAAGGGTAAAAAATTCCCTTGTAATTGGTGAAATTGCAAAAAGAGAAAATATATCCGTATCGCAATCAGATTTTTCAGCAAAGCTTACAGAGTTATCAAGAATGTATCAAATAGACCCGCAAACAATGGTTAAACAGTTATCACAAACACCGGGTGTATTTAATGCTCTTTCTCAGCAGGCTTTGAATGAAAAAGTAACTCAGTTCTTGGCTGAGAATAATACTGTAAAATTAAAATAATAAAATAATGAAATAATAAGAGCGGACGGTCAAACATTAGACCGTCTGCTTTTTATTTTAATCTATATGAAAGTTGTTTATAATATAATAATTTTATAGGAGGTAATGTGCCGCATTTTTTTGTTAAATCTGGTAATATACAAGATTCAAAAGTTAAAATTAATGACATTGAAAATTATCGTCATATAGCAAGAGCTTTGAGGGCAAGGGTCGGTGAAAATCTGCTGCTGATAGATGAAAACCAGATTCAGTATGAAACAACTATTTCTGAAATAAACAATTCTGAAATTATTTGTGAAATAAAGAAACAATATAAGTCTCAAAGAGATTTGGATTTCAATTTGTATCTTGCACAATCTCCGTTAAGAAGTGATGCGCAGCTTACAGTAATGGAAAAAGCAACGGAACTTGGAGTAAGAGCAGTATATCCAGTTATAACAGATAATTGTGCTGTTAAAATTGATGTTGCAAATTCAAAGCGTGAAAAATGGCAAAAGGTTATGTATGAAGCTTCAAAACAATGCGAAAGGGCAAAAGTTCCGACTTGTAAACAAATAACTAAGTTGCAAGATTTAATTATTTCTAAAAAAGATGACTTTGATAAAATAATAGTTTTCGGTGAACGTTCTACCGAAATATCGTTAAAAAAATATTTATCGCAAAATCCGATAAAAAAAGGTCAAAATATTCTTGTAGTAATAGGGCCGGAAGGTGGCTTTTCGGAGACTGAATTTAAAATTTTTAAAGAAAATAATTTTCCGATAGTTTCTTTGGGTGACTTGATTCTAAAGGCAGAAACCGCAGTTGTAGCAGCATTGGGAGATATTATATATGAATATCAGGGATGATTTTGTTATTAAAAATATTAATGAAGGATATCTTGTTGGCGGTTCTGTTCGTGATTTTATTATGGGTAAGCCGTTTATTGACAGAGATATTGCTGTAAGAGGTGCTGAAAAGTATTCAAGAGAGCTTGCGGATAAATTAGATGCAACGTTTATAGAACTGGATTCAGAGAATAAAATTTATAGACTTGTTTTAAAAGATAAAATAAATTATTTGGATATATCAGAACTTAGAGGTAATTCTATAGAAGATGATTTGAAAGAGCGTGATTTTACAATTAATGCTATAGCTTATGATTTAAAAACAGATAAAATTATAGATATAGTAAACGGTAAAACAGATATTGAAAATAAAATAATACGTGCAATAAAATATAAAAATTTCGATGATGATCCATTAAGATTATTAAGAGCGTTTAGATTTATGGCAGTTACCGGTTTTGAAATAGAATCTAAAACGCTAGAGTACATAAAAGAAAAAGCAAATCTTTTATTAAATCCGTCAAAAGAGAGAATACACGATGAAATATTAAAATTGTTTGGCGGAAAGTATGCTTCGAAAACTCTTTTGACAATGCTGGATTGTGGAATTCTTGAAATCATATTTCCGTTCGTAAAAGAGATGAAGCTTGTTCCTTCAAATTCTCATCATCATTTGGATTTAATTTACCACGTTATTGAGACTGTTAATCAAACGGAAAAGCAATATGAAGGAGCTTCTCTTCAAGTGAAAGAACATTTAAATACAGTAGATTTCGGCGGATATCCAAGAATAAACCACTTGAAGTTGGCAGCTTTTATGCATGATATCGGAAAATATTCGACTTGGACAGTTGAAGATAACGGCAAAACTATATGGAAACTTTCTGACGGTTTTCCATATCCTGATTCTTCAAATTTAAGACACAGATTTATAAAGCATGATTTTGAAGGTGCAAAACAAGCTGAGATATTTTTAAAGAGTTTGAAATTTTCTAATAAACAAATCAACTATATTTCAGATATGATAAGAAATCATATCTATCCGTCGAGCGTTATATCTTCACCAAATTTAGACAAAAAAGTTATGATGCGATACGTAAGAAAGATGGAAAATAATGCTATTGATAATATAATACTTGCAAAAGCAGATAGGCTTTCCGCTCAAGGTGTTGCTGTAACACAAAAAATGACAGAAGATAATATAAACGGATTAAACAAACTTTTAAATTTTTATTTAGATGTAAAAGATACTTTAAAACCTTTACCGGTACTGCTAAATGGTAATGAGATAATGGAAATATTAAAGCTTAAGCCCTCTCCTAAATTAGGTAATGTAATTTCGGCATTACATGAGGCGCAATTGAACGGAGAAGTTAATACAAAAGAGGAAGCGCTAAGTTTTATAAAGCAAAACGCTAATATATAATTTTATTATATAAAATAAATTAAACCGGCATGAATATTGCAGAAGGTTTTCTTATGTTTTGTGTGACTCCGTCAGAAACACCTTTTCCGTCCTCGGTTGTAACTTCAATGTGACCATAATCAGTATCATATCCGGAAACTCCTTTGCCGTATACCAATATACAACCTGCAGGCAGATTTTTATAATTATCTCCGCTAACAGCAATTTCTTTGAAATTTTTATTGTTACGCAAAGGTGTAATCATTTGAAATGCGTGCCCGTCATAATATGGAGCTAAGCCTGCTGATTCCAATGCAGTTTTTACAGATTTGCAGCAGTATCCTGTAAAATAAGTCCATATTTTTTTCTTGCTGTTCCATACTTTTTTGGTATTTCTGCCGTTCCAAGCAATCCGAGCTAACTTTTTGCCTTTTTCTGCATTATATCCGTCAAGTGTAATCGCTTTGTAGTTATTTGTTTTTTCAAATGTGTCGGAATGTTTTGTAACTGCAGTAGTATTGTTGCTCCATATAGAACTGTTGTTCATGCTAATTGAATTAAACATTGCGGAATTATCCCAGAATGAACCAAAATTAGATGCTGAAAATATATTGTTGGATAGTACGTTATTATTAAGGTTGAAATTGTTGAAACCAATGCTGTTATTCCCAAAAGAACTCCAAATATTATTAAAATTAAACGTTGGCATTGCTGACATACTAAATGGATTTGTGAATAAACTACACATGTTAAATCCGCTAAATCCCCCTAAACACGAATTTATCGGACTGAACCAGTTGTTCATTCCGAAATTGAATCCAATGTTAATGTTAAAATTGTTAAAAAATATCATAATAGCATGCTCTCTTATATATATAAAGTATATGCGAGAGAAAAAATTGCCTTTTCTTACATTTTTTATTAAGTTTTGTAAACAATTGAATCTTCAAAATTTATTATTTGTACTAACCAACCAAATATTTACTATTTTTATATTTTCCTTTCCAGTTTCTTATTTGAAAATGGTGTCTTTCGCCCTTTTTATTCCATTCTCCGCCCCATTCAATACGATTATTGCTGTATTCTCTTACTTTATTTGCAAAATCGGTTTGAATTTTAGAATTAGGATTTACAACTTTTCCGTCTTTTACTAATACTATGTCAGCTGCAACACCATAATTGTGAGGAGATTCTCCTCCTGCTAACACAAGGTTGCCTTTCTTAGCTCGACCGGCATTAGATGCAGCTACAGTTCTTGTCACGTCGCTGTATACCAGCGTAAGTCCTAAATCTTTTGCTGCTTTTAACATGTGTTGTTGTAGTTCAATCCATTCAGGTTGGCATTTTTCAAATTTGCTCCAACGACAAGCTAGAACTTTTGATCCGTCTGGCATTTTTGTTTCATGGATTCCGTTTTCAGAAGCATATTGTGTATATTCATTTGTATTTGAAGGGGAAACATATTCGTATTTTTCAGTTTTTGAAATTTTTGCTGTCGGTTTTTCGGCTTTTACTGCCCCAGTTCCACTGCCACCTGCATTTATGCTGTTATTCCAGAATGAATCAAAACCTAAGTTGTAGAAAACAGAGTTTGAAGCCAAATTTGAAAAATTATAGTTATTGTTGCTAAAGCAATTGCAATTAAATGTGCTCCAAATATTATTTAATCCAAACATAGACATACCAGATGTAGAGAAAGGATTAGAAAATAAATTGCACATATTAAATCCGCCAAAACCTCCAAAGCCACCAAAAAATGCGTTTATCGGACTGAACCAGTTGTTCATTCCGAAATTGAATCCTATGTTAATGTTTAAAAAGTTAAAATTCATCATAATGGTATACCTTATATATATAAAGTATATACAAATGTAAAAATTGCCTTTTTTAAGAAGTATTTTGTATTAACTTTTGTAAAAAACCATAGAATCCAATAATAATCTAGTTTTTAAACTTTACAAAACTTAATATAAGAATTGTTTTAATTGTTAGTTGTTAAGTTTTGTAACATTTATACTAATACGGCGCAATTTTTTTAACAAAAAAAACTTTATGTATATAAGAAGGGAAAAATTTTAGCTTTATATAATGAAAGGTAGGTACACTTATGACAGGTTATGCGGCAATTAGCGCAACTGATAGTATTGCAAATGATTCTATGGCATTGAAAGCACTCTATGCTCCTAATTATTATCAGTTATTAGCAGCACAGCAAACACAGCAGGCACAACAATTATTACCGCAAGTTTCAACAGTACAAGATACAACTCAAACATTGACAGCGCTAAATCCGTCATTTCAAGGTGCATATACATCGAATGCGAACGCAGACAGTGATATAGGCGCTTATGCAGCTGGAGCTGTTGCAGTTCTCGGTGCAGCAGCATTAACTTTTGCCGCATACAAAAAAGGCGGAAGTATTAAAAATATACCGGAAGGTTTTAAACAAATGGGTAAATCAGCAGTCAATTTGGTTAAAGGACTTGTCGTAAAGGGTGAAAAAAATATTGTTAAACAAGCAGGTAAAAATTTAACGGATTTTACAATCAATAAAGACGGTGTACAAGTATTAATGAAAGACGGCAATCCTGTAAAAATAATTACAAGAGACAAACAAACATTAAAAGAAGCAAGTAAAATAAGCGAATGGTTAAAAGATAATAAAACAATAAACGATATGATTAGTAAGCTTGATGTTTCAGGAAAACTCCCTAAGGGTGTTAGTCTTGCATATACAAAAGAAGTAAAAGACGGTAAAAATATTTATAAAATGTTTGTAGAAAACGGAAAAGTAGTAAAAGCTCAAAGTAAAGATAGAGCCGGTAAATGGGTTGAAGTAGCAGAAGACCAATTACAAGCATTTATGGAAAATCATTCTTCTCAAGTAAAAGAAGCCGAAACTTTGACAAAGACATTGAAAAATCAAACGGTCAGACTTGCTGATGGTACAAAGAAAAAAGGAAAATTAACGATGTCAGTAAGATATGGAGAATATACACCCAAGGTAAATTCCCCAAAAGTTACGTCAAAACCAAAAACCAGAGTTACAAATCATGTTGTAGAAGCATTTATTGACGGACAAAAACTTAATGAAAGGGAATTGGAATTATTGCAAAAAGATTTTGCCTCCCAAATCAGTCAATTCGGTAAAGAAAACGGCAGCGTTTATGGCTTGAAGGACTTTGATTTCATTTATAAAACCAGAGAAAATGCTAAAAAAGGTATAATTGGCGGTCAACAATTCAGATTTAGCACAAATGTTGCCGGTCATACAGGTACAAATTGGGTAACAAATGCAAATGTAACAGGATCAAGAACACTTACAGGAGCAGAAGAAATTAAACAGTTCTTAGAAAAAAATACAGGTATAAATGCAGGCATTGAAGCCATTAAAAAAGGTAATACAGTTGATGGTTTTTGGTTAAGTAATGCTGTAATCGCTTCTAATAGTGGTAATAAATATTTAATCAATCCAAATACCAAAAAAGTTTTATCAATAGAACTTGCTGACGGGACTGTCAAAAAAGGCGCAGATCTTTCTGCTTGGTGTAAGATTGCCGAAAATAAAAATGAATACGATAAAATCTTATCTCAAATTAATTAAAATTTTTAAATATAATTTTCCCTATTTTCTTAATTTAGACCCCTTTTATGGGGTTTTTATTTTATAATAAATAGACATAAAAAATCTGTTATTATAAAATTGGAACATAATTATTTAAAAATAAAAGGAAGTTTTATGCCAAGGCTCAATAAATATATCGCACTAACGGGTTTGTGTTCAAGACGAAAAGCTGATGAACTAATAGTTGAAGGAAAAGTTTGTGTAAACGGTAATATAGTTACAGAACTGGGATTTTATGTCAGAGAAAAGGATAAAGTAACTGTTGATGGGAAAACAATAAGACCTCAGAAATTAGAATATTACAGATTTTATAAGCCCGCAGGATATATTACGACCCTTGATGATGAAAACGGCAGAAAAACTATTTATGATGTTATACCGCCGGAATTAAAGCATTTAAAGCCGGTAGGAAGATTGGATAAAGATTCAACAGGACTCATCATTCTTACAAATGACGGTGATTTGATTAATCAAATGACGCATCCTTCAATTAAAGTTCCAAAGGTGTACATTGTTACTATTAACGGAAGATTCTCGGAAACACAAGCCAAAGAAATGGCAGAAGGTATCGAAATTGAAACTGACCAAGGAGAAAAGAAAATTGCTTATGCAGATACTGTACCTGTAGAATTGTCTAATAAAAAATCTATTATTCAGGTTGTTTTGTACCAAGGAATAAACAGGCAAATAAGAAAAATGTTTGCAAAATTAGGTTTTGAAGTGGAAGCTTTAAAACGAATACAGCACGCAACAATAAATCTGGACGGATTAAAAAAAGGGCAGACTAAAATCATTAAGCCAAAGCAGATAAAAGAACTTCAACAGTATTTAAGAAAAATACAAAATCTTAAAAGTGAGAGTGTATAAAATATGTTAAAAGCAGCAATAACAGGAAACATTGCGGCAGGAAAATCACAAGTTGAAAAAATCCTTTCAGATAAAGGCTTTCTTGTTTATGATACGGATAAAATAGCTCATAGATATTTAGATGAGCTTGAAACGTTTTATGACTATGATGTTTTTTCACAAGGTAAAATTGACAGAAAAAAAATGGCAAAACTTGTGTTTAATAATCCGGATTTGAAGATGAAACTTGAAGAAATTATTCACCCAAAAGTAAGACAAGAGATATTAAATATTTTTGAACAAAATACTAATCAAAAAATTGTTTTTGTTTCAGTTCCATTGCTTTTTGAAACCGGTTTTGATGTATTATTTGACAAAATCATTCTTGTTACTGCAAGTGAGACAACAAGGCTTGAACGTTTGATGAAACGAAATAATCTTACAAAAGAAGAAGCTATTATTAGAATGAAATCTCAGGTTTCTGAAAATGAAAAAATTGGAAAATCAGATTTTGTAATAAGAAATGATTTTGATTTAACCGATTTAGAAGAACAAGTAGAAAAATGCTTGACTAATATTTTTCAGAAAGCTTCATAGCTTTATACATTTCAAATACGCTCAATATAAAGAAAAGACCGAATACAAGTAAATATGAATGGTTAGAATAAATTGATATTTCGCCTCGTTTTTCTGCAGGGAATATGTTAAGCAAAAAACCCGAAACGGTTCCCAATATTCCTACCAATGTGAAAAAGCAGAAATTCATAATACTTACAGCAGTACTTGAAACAAGTTTTCTGTTTGTCAGATGAAGTACCGGTACGAGTAATGATGTTAAACTGGCATTAGCAGCGAGTACACAGAAAATTACAGCCACAAAATCCGTTCTTATATTGAATATTAAGCATGTGCATATAATAAAAAGAGATCCGAATGTAATAATCGATGCATTTTTCAAGAATCTTACTCTATGATTATGGAAGAGTTTGCAAACAGAAGCATTAACTATATTAAAAACTGCCGCAATAACAGCCATTCCGGATAAAACCATAGCTGCTTTAGAAGTTGACATTAAACAAAAATCTTCAAGAAATTTTTTCCCGATAATAGCCTGAATTGTATAAAAAATGGCAAAGTTACAGCATGCAAAACTGAATAAATTTCGGTTGTGTCTTTTGTGTAGAACTAATCTAAAAGGCAGTGTTCTCATTTTTACACTTTTATTAACTGCAGGAAGTTTTATTCCGGAGATTATAATACTAAACACCGCAACGGCTACAAAAACAGCAGCGGCAATAATAATAAGAATTTCTCTCCAACTCATATATTTCATTAAAAATACAAAAGGAGCATTCGCTGCAATTCCTCCGCAATAGCCTAAAAAAAGCATAACAGAAATTGCCAGTCCAAAGTCTTTCTCTGCAAATATATTCCGAAGTTCTTTAATTGTGCTTAAGTAAAACATGCTACCACCCAATCCGACCAAAGCTCTGGACAGATACATTAGCGGAAGAAATGAAGTTATAGGAAAGAGCAAAGCTCCTATTCCTAATACAATTCCGCCGGTAAGCATGATTCTGAATCCTCCAAATCTGTCAACTAAAACCCCCATAATTAATTGGTTGAATGCGTATACATACATGAAAATGGCTCCAAAAGCAGTAATATATGGAGCTGAAACTTGCAATTCCATTTCCAGTAGGTTAAATATGGCTCCGGGAATGGCAATACGCTGAAAATTGGCAACAAAATATAAAAACGTTGCGATTAGTATTAAAATTATTGGTATTATTTTTTTATTATCTCTTTCCATCCCGAAAATAACGTTAACTCGAATAAAATAATTTGTCAAAATCTTATGAACACCAAATCAATGAGCAATAGTATAATTCTTAGAGTTGATGGAGAATCAAATATATGTAGAATTGTTAAAAGAATTTTTATAAAAATTGCAATATTTAAATATTTAATATACTATAGGAGTATCTGGAAATGAAAAGGAGGACTCCCAATGTTCAAAAAAATGTTTAAAGGGTTATTGATTATGTGTGCATTATTTATGCTCAATTGCCCTGCAAATGCTTTTTATACAGATATGGATGAAAGTCACTGGTGCTACCAATCAATTAAATTTTTGACAGAAATCGGAGTATTAGTCGGATATCCTGACGGAACTTATAAGCCGGATATTCCTGTATCAAGAGCAGAATTTGCATCTATGGTTATTAAGTCTTTAGGTCAAGAAAATACTCAAGTTTCTCAACCAATTGACTATGCGGATATTGAGCCTGATTTTTGGGGCTACAATATTATACAAAAAGCTGTATATTTTGACCTTATTCCAAATGGAAGAGGGGAAAGATTCAGACCGTATGACCCTGTAACAAGAGCAGAAGCAATTTCTATTGCAGTAAATGCCTTAACAACACAACAAGTAAGTGAACAAAAAGCTCAAAACATAATTTCTAAGAGTTATGAAGATTATACACAGCTTCCGGCTTGGTTCTTAATGTCAGCTGCAAAAGCTCAACTCCTCGACTTGGATGTAATAACTCCTGGTCACGAAGGAAAGATGGAACCGAATAGACCGATGAACAGAGCTGAAGTTGCAGCTTTACTGTATAAAATGATGCAAGAAGCAAAATTAAATCCGAATGCAAAACTTGCTGACAGTATGCCAAAAAGAACTGCTGACGGTATGATTCTTGACAATGTAAGAGTTCAAGGTTCTATCGGTATAATTCCGGCAGGTGCAATAATTCCGATTCGTTTGGAATCTGTAGTTGGTTCTCAGATATCAAATGTTGCAGATATTTATAATGCAAAAATACCTAACAATATCGTAACAAAAGAAGGTTATTTACTTGTACAAGAAGGAAGTGATTTAAAAGGTCAAATTAAGTTTGTTCAACCGGCAAAATCATTTAAACAAAATGGTCAAGTAATTATTAAAAATGAACTTCTTGTAACTCCAAACGATCAAGCTGTAATGTTATATGGTGTTGCAACACTTGACCCAAAAACAAATGACGGTTTCTGGTCTAGATTATTCAAGAACAAAAAAGTCTTAGCTACACAAGGTCAAATTGTTAATATAAGACTTTTAGGACCATTGAAAATAGATTTAACAAATGGTTACATATACGAGTAATTATTAAAAACGTATAATTTCTAAAAAAGCTTCCCTAGCGGAAGCTTTTTTTATAAATGTCAAAGCCGTCGGAATCCTTCCGGACGGCTTTGGGGTAATGCTGAATAAATGTATATTTATTTTTATTATAACAAGTTCAAAGCAATACTTGGTGTTTGGTTAGCAGTTGCAAGTAATGTAGCAGAAGCTTGTTGAAGTATCTGTGCTTTGATATAATTTGAAGATTCAGTAGCTACATCAGCGTCACGTAGTGTAGACAATGATGAAGTTATGTTTTCTGTTTGAACACCGATTGATTCAATAGCAGATTCAATTCTGTTTTGAGCAGCACCTAATGTAGTTATTCTACCGGAAATTGTATTAATAACATCATCGATTGATTTTAACATTTCAGCGGCAGTCTTTTTGCCTTCCCCGGTTGCTCTTCCTGCACATTGAGCTGCAATATCTTCTCTTGCTGTTTTTTGCGCAGCAGTATCAACTGCTCCTGTAGTACCGTTAAATAGAGCTTGAATATCTCCTCTTTTGAACAGTTCTTCTTTTAAAGAAATTTGAGATTTGCTGGATTGATGATCGATACCGACTTG
>CADBPN010000099.1 GCA_902796585.1 uncultured bacterium | reverse complement strand
ATATCAAACCATTTTTCTAATTTAAATTCTTTTATATAAAATTCAACATTATCCCATTCCGACATAGTCGCAATTGTTCTTGGGATATTATTTTCAGTCAAAAAATCCAATAACTCTTCCGCTCCGGGAGCCAGTTTAAAATTATCAGGATCAAGAAGGCATCTTTTCCTATACAAAGCTTCTTTTTCTTTTCCGTACTTTTCCACCATCTCTTTTGATGGTTTTTTACCGATTGCGTATTCAATAATGTCCTCATTTGTATGTCCGAACATTTTATCACGCATTTCTTCATCGGTGAATGATGTCCCTCTAATTATTTTTGAGAATTCTCGCCATGCATCATAATGAAGCTTTGAATCCCAATACAACGTCCCGTTAAAATCAAATATTATACCTTGCATATCCCAATACTAGCACAAATATTTGTACTTTTATATAATGAAATAGTACAGTTATATTAATTAAATTTGTGTGATAAAATAACTCCGGAGGTGTTCAATGGAAAAAGGTTTAGAATTTGACCCGGGATTCGGTCCTCATATACTTGCTTTTCAAGGCAGTGTTGAATACATTTATATGGATATTAACAGATTTAAAAATTTATCTCAAAGAAAAATGAGATTCAGACAATTTTATAAAAAAATATTAGAAATATTTTACAATAACATAGGATTCTATATCGGCTGCTTAATGTGGGCTGCATATATAAAAACTCAACCGGAACAACCTATATTGAACAATCACTGCCTTGGCGGTGAATATAATACTGAAAACGAAACAGAAGTGGACTTTATTATTAAGTTTTCAGAACTTTTTCCAAAGGACATGAAATATTTTTTGGGAGAAACATTTGTTTTTGATGATTATGTTTCAAATATTTTAAAATTGTACAAAGAATTTATTGATATTAATAAAGGATTTGTTGAAACAAAAACAAATACGGATATAAAATTACCTGAAAACTTAAAAATTGATAAAGCCTCAGAGTTTAAAGAAATTATTGATAAAATAATAAAACAAGGTAATTTAGCAAAATTCATTGAATATGCAGAACTCATTTAATTTCTGTTTGATTAGCATTTTTGTACAAATCCTTCAGTATCTTAATAAACTCTTTTAAATATTCTCTTTTATCGTATGCATGTATACAAAGATAACAATCAAACTTTTCTTCGCATTCAAACGGAATCCACGCAAATTCGCCGGTGTAGTCCTGAAAAAATCCCGGAGTTAAACAAATCCCTTTGTCTGCCATTATATTAGTAAGTGTTGTTTCATGGTTTTCTGAATTGAAATAATCAAGATTTAGAGTATTAATTACCTTTTGTTGAAGTGATTTTAATTGTGGAGGAGAACCTCCGCCAACCATAAGAGTTCTTCCTTTTAAATCAGAAATTTTTGCTGTTTTTAATGTCGCAAGTTCGTCATCTTTTTTGGTTAATAAGTATACTCCTGTTGTATACAAATGAATAAGTTTTGTATCAGGTACATGTTTCATCTCATTATCAAATGTAAAATAAATATCTTGATTTCCTCGCAAAAATTCTGCAGGATGATAAAAACCGTTAAAAATGGGGGATACAGATATATCATCATTTATTTTATTGAACAATTTTATTGCATTCGGTAATTGATAAATACAAGAGCGTGTCGGTAATCCTATTGTTATATTATCCGCATATTTTTTACTAAAATTTTGTGCTTGTTCAATAGCACGTCTTAATTCCTCTTTCACATTTTTTAGTGTAATGCAAAATTGCTTTCCTGCCGGTGTTAGGGTAGCTCCTTTTCCTGAACGTTCAAATAGTTCAAATTTTAATTCTTTTTCAATTTCTTTGATTTGATAAGTTAAAGTAGATTGCGAAATATACAAATTTTCAGCAGCACGATTAAAGTTCTTTGTGTGTGCAAGTTCAATAATATAATCAATTTGTTTAGTATTCATAAAAGCATTGTAGTTTAATCGAAAAATTAAATCAATAATCAAATATTTTAATTTTAAAAATAGTAAATAAACTTTTAAAATAAATATATTGTTTGGAACAAAATATAGGAGTAAATAAGTATGCAATATGTAAAATTAGGTCACACAGGAGTTGACGTTTCAAGAATTTGCCTAGGTTGTATGAGTTTTGGGAAACCCGGTAAAGAAAACGGTGTTTTTCCTTGGGCAAAAGATTATGAAGATGCTAAACCAATATTTAAGAAAGCTGTAGATTCTGGCATTAATTATTTTGATACAGCTAACGTCTATCAGCTTGGCAGTTCTGAAGAAATTACAGGGCGATTAATTAAAGAATTTGGATTGAATAGAGATGAAATTGTTGTAGCAACAAAAGTACATTTTGCAATGAGAGAAGGTAAACCAAACGGAGCAGGTTTAAGCAGAAAAAATATTATGGCAGAAATTGACCACTCATTAAAAAGACTGGGACTGGACTATGTTGATTTATACCAAATTCACAGATTGGATCATGAAACTCCGATGGAAGAAATTATGGAAGCTTTACACGATGTTGTTAAATCAGGCAAAGCCAGATATATTGGGGCTTCTGTTATGTTTGCCTGGAAATTTGAAAGACTAAACCAAATAGCAGAAAGAAACGGCTGGACAAAGTTTGTTTCCATGCAAAATCAATATAACTTAATTTATCGGGAAGAAGAACGAGAAATGATGCCATTGTGCATGGATAGAAAAATAGCCGTCGTACCTTGGAGTCCGCTTGCCGGAGGAAGATGTGCTCACCCTTGGGGAACGAAAACCGCCAGAAACAGTATTGACGAGGTTTCTCCAATGGTATGGGGTACAACCGACAAACAAGACAAAATTGTTATTGATAATTTAGAAAAAATTTCAAAAGAGTTGGGTTATTCAATGGCACAAATTTCACTTGCTTGGATGCTGTCAAAACCTTATATAACATCACCAATTGTAGGATTTACTTCGGAAAAACATGTTGAAGAAGCCGTTCAAGCATTGGATATTAAATTAAGTGATGATATAATAAAAAGGTTAGAATCACCTTACGTTCCGCATATTAAAACCGGAGCATTTTAGAAATTTATTGTAAAGGAGCAGATATGAAAGTATTATTGTTTAACGGTTCACCGCATAAAAACGGCTGTACTTATACAGCATTAGAAGAAATTGCAAAGACATTAAACGAAGAAGGAATTGATTCTGAAATATATCAAATAGGAATCGGCTCAATTACCCCTTGCAGAGCTTGTTATGCATGTTCAAAAATCGGCAGATGTGTTATTAATGACGATGGAGTAAATGATTTTGTAGAAAAGTGCAAGGACTTTGACGGATTTATATTTGGCTCTCCTGTTCACTACGGTTCCGCTTGTGGTGGTATAACAGCATTTTTAGACAGAGCATTTTTTGTTGCTTTCCAATCCGGCAGAGGCGAAATTTTTATGCATAAACCGGGTGCTGCAATTGCAAGTGCAAGAAGAGCCGGAACAACTGCCGCATTGGACCAACTAAATAAGTATTTTGCAATAACTCAAATGCCAATGATATCCGGTAGATATTGGAATATGGTTCATGGTGCAACGGCAGATCAAGTAAAACAAGATTTAGAAGGTATGCAAAATATGAGAATACTTGCAAGGAACATGGCTTGGCATTTAAAATGCAAAGAGGCAGCTGAAAAAGCAGGTGTTCCAATGCCAAAAACAGAAGAAACCGTTTTTACAAATTTTATCAGATAGATTAATAAGGAGCGTATTATGTCAAAAACATTAGTAGCATTTTTTTCAAGAACCGGTGAGCAGTATGGTGTCGGCGAAATAACAGAAGGAAACACAAAAAAATTAGCAGAAGTTATTGCTAAAAAAACAGGAGGAGATTTATTTGAAATAAAAGTTGTTGAGGACAACTACCCCAATAAATATACACCTTTAATTCAGTTTGCAAAAAAAGAAAAGCAAGAAAATGCAAGACCGGCAATAGTTGGAAGCGTTGATAATATTGAAGAATATGACAATATTTTTGTAGGATATCCAAACTGGTGGGCTGATATGCCAATGCCTGTTTATACATTCTTGGAAAAACATAATTTACTAAACAAAAACATTTACAAATTCTGCACACATGAAGGTTCCGGCGGTGTACACAGAGATGACTTTGCGCTTTTCGGACACATTGCACAAAACGATTCTATTGAAACAGAAAAAAAAGTTGATGAATGGCTGAAAGGTTTAGGTTTCTAAATGAAAATAATAAAAATTTTAGTTTTAATAGGATTATTATTTTTAGGAGAATTCACAATGGCAGAAGAAATCTTAACTCAAAAACAACAAGATATAGTTTTAATCTCATCTTATACGGCAAGCAGCGATATAAAAAATTTAGAAACCGCAATAAAAAAAGGATTCGATGACGGCTTAACCGTCAATGAAATAAAAGAAGTACTTGTACAAATGTACGCATATTGCGGATTTCCGAAGAGTTTAAACGGTCTTTCGACTCTTATGAATATCACAAAGAATAATAACTATGATGCAGGAGAAGATGGTATTCCATTAAAAAAAGATGCAGATAAAAACGCAATTGGAACAAAAACCCAAACAGAACTATGCGGCGGGCCTGTAAAAGGAGAACTTTTTGAGTTTGCACCTGCAATTGATGAATATTTAAAAGAACATTTATTTGGAGATATTTTTGCAAGAGGAGTTCTCTCTTGGCAAGACCGCGAAATCGCAACAATTGCAGCTCTTTCTTCTATAGAAGGAGTAGAATCGCAGTTAAACGCTCACATTCAAATCGGAAAACATAACGGACTGACAGACAAACAAGTGAGTGAAATATTGATTTTAACATCACGTCCAAAAACATCAGTATTTGGTTTGGGAAACAAAAATGATGCCTATGCAAAATACTTTAAAGGTCAAAGTTATTTAAATATATTGACTAAAGAACAAGTCGTAACCGCCAATGTTACTTTTGAGCCAAAGTGCAGAAACAACTGGCATATACATCATGCCGGAAAAGATAATCATGGAGGGCAAATTCTGCTGGTAACAGGAGGCAGGGGATATTATCAAGAATGGAACAAGCCTGCACAAGAATTAAAAAAAGGAGATGCCGTATATATTGCTCCCGGCATTAAACACTGGCATGGTGCATCAAGAGACTCTTGGTTTTCTCATGTAGCAATAGAAATTCCGTCAGAAGGCGGAACTACAGAGTGGTTAGAACCTGTCAGTGACAAAGATTATGAAAAATTAAAATAAGTAATAAAATAGAAAATTAAAAATTACCTCTGTTCAAACCCCGGTGATGTCAGAGGTAAATTTTTATACCCTTCATTTGCAAAAACAGTTTTCTTTATGTACTTGTTAGTATTGTTTCCTTTTTCAAGAAGTTGTTTTAGAATATTTTCTCTCGTTACAAGTGAAGACTCTAAGTCGTTAGATTCAGGATATTTTTCCAAAATTTCTTTCCAAACTGTGGCTTCAAGAGTCCAGGCATAAGTTTCTTCACTCAAAGAGTTGTATTCGTCTTGATGTATTGCTTCATGAGACAATAATGCAGCCAGTGCTCCCGGAGGTGCATACTCATGTTTAGGGTTTATGTATATATAAAGTTTTCCTTTCTTTTTCCAGCCAACAGCATCAAAAGTTGAGTATGCGGAATTAATTTCCGATAAATCTTTAAACTGAATTTTTATAGGATATTGGGTAACATTGTATCCTAAAATTGCTTTCCTTGAGAAATCACCTTTTGTACCTTTCATCATATCAAGTGCAACATGAAAAATCTGTTCATTTGAAACTTTTCTATATTCATCCGAAATGCTATCTATATACGTCTGTGTATATTTTGCAGGTAATCTTACGTTACTGGGAACAGGTTCATACCCTTTTGCATAAGTATATCCGGCAAAACAACTGAATGCGATTATTAAAGAAAATAATTTTTTCATCTGACTCCCTCGCTTTATAGTATTATATACTTTTGTTTTACTAAAAGTCAAAAGAGTTATGATAAAAATTATATATTAGATTGTTTATAAATTTTATAATCACTCATAATCCGGTTAACAAAAGGCTGTGAATTTTTTGGGATGGCATTATTATTACGTTTTATAGCATCCGGACCTGCATTATATGCAGCAACCGCAAGCTCCATTGAATTAAACAGGCTATACATATTTTTATAATATAGTATACCTCCCTTTACATTATCTTCTAATTTATAAGGATCCAATCCCATTTTCTTGGCTGTAACATGAGACAATTGAAAAACTCCGATATGACCGCTGCGGCTTTTTATATCCTGCCTAAATCCGGATTCCATTTTTGCAATACTTAACATAATTGCAGGTTCTACACCCATTTCTTTTGCTTGCTTAATAATATTTTGCTTTACGTCTTCTGTTGTAGCTGCGCATACATTTGTTATTAATAGCGAAAATACAACTGAGAAAAAACTAATTTTTCTTAATAAACTCCTCAAAAAAATACCCTCAAATATTTATCACTTTACTAATAGTAACATATTTTGCAAAAAATTAAAAGTAAGCTGACTGTATAAATTAATTTAAATTACTTAAATCCAGTATTAACGGTTTTTCAGCAGGTGATAATTCCTTAATCGTTTCAGCAAATTCATACAAATAACTTTTATCCAAACCAACTTTTGCAAAAATACCTTTGTTATAAAGTTCTATTAACCTATCAATGTACTTTTGACAATTTTTATAAGTTTCAGGATGTTTTCTGCACCATACATCAAACGGTATATTTGTCTTTTGACTGTTAATATATACACTGCAAAGTCCATAATTTTTCCGTTTATTTTTTCCGCCCTGATTTTTAGCCTTAATGTGATCAACAGAACATATATAATCCTTCAGCAAATAAAAACCTATTTTGTCAGAAGTTTCATCAGCTGATTTTACAATAAACGCAGAAACACTATCCTTTGAAGTAGGAAGCGAATGCGCAATTCTTACCATTCTGTGTACTAAATCTTTGTTTTCAACATTTCTTAAAATACCCTTTAAATCGTGAACAAATTCTTTTCTTTTAAATGGTGCTTGCAGAGGAAAACCATGTATTCTTGCACTGGAATCATAAAAAATTTGTTTTATTTCATTATTATTCCTTATTACAGAACTATTAAAAATATCTTGCAAACATTGCAATTTTGTTGCATTTCTTTTTAGAATTTCCGGATTACTCTGATATTTTAGCCGTTTCTCGCGATTTGCAATACCTCTGTACTTTCTGGGAGTAATATTATTAACTTCAAATATAACACGAGAACTTCGTATTAAATTATTTATTGCAGAGATTTCTTTTGGATTATTTTTACTTAATATTTGTTCTTTTACACGCATAAGTTTGTATATAAAAGTTTTTTCACTAAACGGTAAAATTACGGGCTCTTGCGCAAGTCGTTTATTTGTCAATTTCATAAAGTTCATAAATTGTGAAAATGATTTTTCTGGTAGGTCACAAGCCGTTTGTATAAGTTTTTCAAAAACAGGCTGCTGCTGTTTTAACAATTTTTTTTCATGTTCACTTTTTAGTTCTAATAATGCTTCATTAATTTTTATATCAGGTTTTTTTTCTGCAACTTTTTCTAATATTTTTAACAAACTAATATCAGTGCTATACATGCACTTTTCCTGTTTTTTAAGAATAGGCAAAAGTTCTTTTAGAGGCTTATCAAAAGTCTTAGAATATTGTAATTTTTGTAAATATTGAGGAGTTATCAGCATTTTTCCTGTATACATATCAAAGACACCAAACTGCGCTAAACTTTTTAAAGTTGCTGCAGCATCTGCATGAACTCCTCTAAAATTTACTATATCAATATTCCTTTGATTCGGCAGTATTGGTGAAGCCCCCACCGCTCCTGATGACTGTACATTTGTTATAATTGGATTTTTATATAAATATGACTGTATTGGCAGAATGTTCATACATATTAAAGTATCGTAAAAAATTTTTTTGCTACATATCTAAACCTAAATCTAACGTAGGTGCCTTTGCTACAATTGCGCTTGAAGATATAATATCAACACCGGTTGAAGCAATTTCTTTTATTGATTGAAGATTAACATTTCCGCTTGCTTCAACAATAGCTTTTCCGCTAATTAACTTTACACCGTCTTTCATAGTATCAATAGACATATTATCAAGCATAATTATATCAACGCCGCAATCTAAAGCTTCTTTAACTTGTTCTAATGTGTCACACTCAACTTCTATTTTATGTGCGTGTGAAATATGTTTTTTTAATCTGTTTACCGCTTCGGTCAAAGAACCTGCAAACTTTATATGATTATCTTTTATCATTGCACAATCTGCAAGATTAAATCTGTGAAGACTTCCGCCTCCTGTTTTTACGGAATACTTTTCAAAAGCTCTAAAACCTGGGGTTGTTTTTCTTGTATCAACTATTTTAGCTTTATATTCACCAATTGCTTTTTGATATTTATTTGTTTCTGTTGCAATCCCGCTCATGCGCTGAATATAATTAAGAGCTGTTCTTTCTCCCATTAAAATATATTTTGCGGGTCCTTCTATATCTGCAATTTTGTCCCCTCTTTTTATTTCATCACCGTCTTTAAAATAAAATTTTATTTTTATATCTTTAGACAAAATATTAAAAACAGTTTCAAAAACTTCTTTTCCGCAAAAAACACCATCTACACGAGTATTTAGAACACAAGACATTCTGTCTTCTTCTGTAGTTAAATAATCCGTCGTGATATCGCCAAATCCAATATCTTCATTGAGTGCATTTTTAACGTGTTCTTCTATAAAAAATTTATTCAACATAAAATAATTCCTTTTCATCTGTTTTCAATATATTGGAATGCATCGGATTGTCATTTGTTTGCTTAAAATCTGCCCTTGAATGTGCTCCTCTCGATTCCTTTCTTGATAGAGCACTTTCAATTATCAATGAAGCAATCGTTAACATATTTCTATATTCGTATTCATCTCTGTTTAAACATTTTCTAAATCTTTTGAAATTATTTTTCATACGTTCAATTTCTTTTTGAGCCTTTATAAGACCTTCTTCCGTTCTGATTATACCTACATTATTCCACATCAGCTCCTGGAGTTTTGATTTTAATGTTGGTATATCGTACGTCCTTCCTTTTATTGAACGAGAATACACATCAATCATTTTAATAATACCTTCATCTATCATCTTGGGTGTTTCAAGATTTGAAAATGAAATATAATTAGCTAATTCATAAGCACAAACTACACATTCCAATAAAGAATTACTTGCTAATCTATTTGCACCATGGAGTCCTGTTGAAGCGGCTTCTCCGATTGCATATAATCCTTTTATGGAAGTTTTTCCATCTACTTCCGCTCTTATTCCACCCATTGTGTAGTGAGCCGCAGGTGCAACCGGAATCGGTTTTTTGGAAATATCAATGCCATTTTCTCTGCACCGTCCGGATATCGTCGGAAATCTGTTGAACAATTTTTCCGGATTTATAATTGATGCATTCAAAAATACGTTAGAATTATGATTTTTATTCATTTCAGAAAATATGGCTCTTGTTACCACATCTCTAGGTGCCAATTCCCGCTTGTCAGAATACTTGGACATGAATTCTTCACCATTATTATTTATAAGTTTTGCACCTTCTCCTCTTACCGCTTCTGATATCAAAAACCTGTTCTTACTTTCCGGACTAAGAGCCAGCGCTGTCGGGTGAAATTGTATAAATTCCATATCTTGAATTATGGCACCAGCTTCATAAGCTAATGCAACTCCGTCGCCGGTTGCTCCTAACGGATTTGTTGTATATTTATATAGTTGTCCGACACCACCTGTTGCTATTATCAATGCCGATGTATAAACTATTTCATGCTCACCTGTCAATTCATTATAAATAATTGCACCTTTGCACTCTTTATCAGCATTTACCAATATTTCTACAGCCATGGCATTTTCTAAAACAGTAATATTTTTATCTTTTCTGACTGCTTTAGAAAGACTTTCTGTTATACCTTTACCTGTTGCATCTCCGCCGGAATGAAGAATTCTTCTTATACTATGAGCGGCCTCTAGAGTAAATGTCAGATGACCAGCCTCATCTTTATCAAAATTGACACCGCAATTAATTAAATCATTAATAACTTCATCAGAAGATTTTGAAATAAATTCAGTTGTTTCTTCGTCACTTAAACCGGCACCGGCTTTCAATGTATCTTTCACGTGGGATTCAACATTATCTGCGGGATTTTGGTGAAGAACTCCTACAATTCCACCTTGAGCGTACTTTGAATTACTTTCTCCCAAGGAATCTTTTGTAATTATTAATACACCTTCCGGCAAATTAATCTGTTCGGAAAGTTTTAGTGCTGCATATAAACCTGCTGCACCGCTTCCTATTACAACTGCTGAATATTCCGAATACTTCATTATATCTCCTAACCCGACCGGCCTTCTTATTTAATTTTAAAACAAACAGAGATTTAGTTGTATTAATTTATTATAAAGATTTACAATTAGAGTGTGCAAAACACCTCAAAAATTTGTCAAATTTTTGAGGTGTTTTGCGTGCGGTCTTTGGTGTATGAAAGTCAGGCTATATAGGGAATAGCATACAGCCTGACTTAAAACCGTTCCTAAGAGTCTGCGAGAAAAATTTGTAATTTTTCTCATTAACTCTTTTTTCTTCTTTGATATTTGTTAAACAAAATTCAACATGTCCATGATAAAATTTAACTATGATTAAACCTGAACTTTTAATGCCAGCCGGCAATATAGAAAAACTTAAATACGGCATAAAATATGGCGCAGATGCAGTCTATCTTGGCGTAGTTGATTTCAGCCTCAGAGCTATGAGAAAAGGTGAATTGATTACTTTAGACAATCTTAAAACAGCAATATGTACTGCACATGAAATGGGTGCAAAAGCTTATTTAACCCTGAATATATTTGGATTTAACAGAGATATTACCGCTCTTGAATCTTGTATGGACAGAATTACAGAATCAAATCCTGATGCATTAATAATCAGTGATCCCGGAATTATGAGACTTGCAAAAAAATATATGCAAAATACACCTATACATGTTAGCACGCAAGCCAACATTCTAAATTATGAAGCTGTTAAATTTTGGCAGGACATGGGAGCCACAAGATGTATCATGGCACGAGAACTTCCTATTAAAGATGTCGCCGAAATCAAACGAAAAGTTCCTGATATGGAGTTAGAGTGTTTTATTCATGGCGCTCAATGTGTTTCTTTTTCCGGCAGATGTCTGCTTAGTGACTATATGACAGGCGGAGAAAGAAAAGCCAATTCCGGAAACTGTTCTCAACCTTGCAGATGGAGTTATAAATT
>CADBPN010000098.1 GCA_902796585.1 uncultured bacterium | reverse complement strand
AAGCTTCTGTTGTACTTTTTGAGTCAACTACAGACATATCGGGGTTAGATAGCCATTTGAATGATTTTATTGAACTCTTTGACTCAATTCCTCCGTTAAAAGAAACTTTAAAATCTTTATAATTTTTGCTTCCGTTGGTTAGAGCGGGAATTTCAGACGTTTTTTCTCCCTGAGGATTTGTGGTAAATAATCTTACAATTCTTGCGACAGAACTTCCTAAAATTTTTTCTGCAGAAAGCTCCCCGAGAACACCAAGCTTAGCTACCATCGGAGCATCCAAGCGTCCTAATATTGCAACATTTGTAGTTCCGTTTAATAAATTGTATTTTCCTGTGACATAGTAACACAAACTTTTTCCGGCACTCTTTACTGAATTTAAATTTGCCCAGCCGTCAGAAAAAGTTAGATTACCCTCAATAGTATCAAATTGCGCCGTGGTTGCAAGTCCGGTTGCGTTAGAAATTGAAGCAATTGTATTATTTAAAAGTACATTATTTACTAAATTTGATGCACCTAACAAACCTTCAAATCTTCCTATTGAACCAAAGGCACCGTTTTTAACGTTGAAATTCAATTTACCTTTCATTGATTTAATCATTTGATTGTAATCAAGAACTGTCAAAGTTAATTTAGTGTCAAATCCTAAAGTTCCGGTAAGAGCTTTTCTTATTCCTGCGGCTCCTTCAATTGCCTTTTCTGCATTCATTCCTTCACCTTTAAAGTCAATCGAAGTTCTTGCATTAGAAAGGTTGTAAATAATATTTCCGTTGATTTTGCCGTCAAATGAAGTCCCTTTAAGGTTATTGAGATAAAATTCTATACCTTTTAACGCAAAGTCGGCTGAACAATTTTGTGCCTTTATTCCTCCGGAAGCAAATTCTTTTACGGTTCCTGAACCATGTAAAATTGTCCCGTTTATCTTTAAATCCATATCTTTCATTGTTACCGGAATTTCCGGTATTGATATTGAAGGAACTTTGACATCTCCGCTTATAATAGGATTTGTCATATTTCCTGTTATATTAAGTTTTCCTTTAAAGGACATTTTTGATTTGTTAAACATTGGAATTATTATTGAAGAAATATCTGTAGTTGAATAAACAAGATTTAATGTTTGTTTAGCTGCATTCATATCACCGGTCAGAGTTGATTTAATATCTCCGGTTGAAACAAAATCTAATCCGATTTTTTCTGTTAAATAATTTGTAATTTTACCCGAAATATTTGTTTTAATTTTTTCTATGGTAACCGGAGTTTGAGTAATTTCTATTACATCTTCTTTAATATTTGCTCCGATTGCCGGAATTGATACTTTTAGTGCCGGATTTATCAAAAAGACATTAGTACTTTTTGCGGTACCGCCAAATGTTTTTCCGTCAGAGGTTATATCAACTCTTGTGGAAGGAGCTTTTAATCTAATATCAGCCGGAATATTTTTTAAGTCAACATTATTAATATTCAGTTTAATAATAGGATTAATTTTATCTAAAGGACCTTTTACAATAGCATCCATTGAAATTGTTCCTGAGTACACAGGATTTTCTTTTAATAAGGAAGCTTGTCCTACTGCGATTAAAAGACCTTTAAGACTCAAATTATTTGCTGTTAAATGTAAGTCACTTACCGCATTGGACGATACTGTACCGAATAATTTAAGCGGTTGACCTAATATCGAAAAACCGGCATTTTTAATATTAACATTATTGTTATTTAAAGAAACATCCGCATTAATATTGTCAACCCCTATATTATATAATCCATAATATAGTTTTGCGTAAGGAATTTTTAAAAATCCGCTTGATTTGACGGTTTTTGTATCGGATTTAATATTAAAATCAGAATTTATATTACCGCTTGCTGTTAATGTTTGTAAATCTTTAATGTTAAATATTAAAGCAATTTTTTTAACTATATTTAAAATATTTGAAATATCCACATCTGATTTAAAATTCATATCAAGGTATGGTTTTTTGCCGGTTGTAATCATACCGTTCAGAGTAGAACGTTCCGTTTTTGCCGTAAAAATTTCGGAATTCAAATTAATTGTATTACCTTTAAAAGACAAATTAGTATTACTTTTAGGCAAATCTATTATTGAAATATTTGATACATTTATATTACCGTCAATGCTTTCAGAACTTGTTTTTAAGTCAACAATAGCATTTGCTGTAACGTTGTAATCATACAATCCTTGGAGTATTTGAATAATATTAACCGGCTCTGTTTCTTGTTTTTCATCTTCTGTTTTAGGAGGGTTAAACACAAGTTCGTTTAATTCCATATCAGGCATGATTTTATTGAAAAGTTTTACATTAAAATTGAACTGTTCTCTGTCTTTAAGCTTAAAAATACCGTTACCGGTTATTTTTACACTTTTATTAAAAATAAAATCAGTTATATCTGTTTTTCCGCCTGATAATATGTAATCATTTTTACCATCGGTAATGTTTAATTTGTATTTCCCGACATGAATATCCGGAAGATGGTTTGATAACTTAAACCCAAATGGTAAGTATGATGGCTCTGTTTTTATATCATCTTCCTTTTCTTCATTTCCTGTTTCGGGTAAATATTCTAATAGTTCTAATTCTCCGTTTTTGTTGAATTTTAAAGTTATATCAGCGTTTTCTAATTGAACAACATCAACTCTCACATTTTTAGCCAGAATGGGGAGTAATGACATTTTAACCTGAAAGTTGTCTGCTATAACAATAGGTTCTTTATTGGGTGTATAAAGTTCAAATTTTTTGACTTTTAATCCCGCAGTTAATTTTGGAGTGGTAACAATTCTAACATCCTCCATGCCTGCGCTTAATCCGGTTAATTTATTAATTTCACCGACAATTTGAGGAGTGTATCTATCAATAAAGAAGTTTAAAATAAAAGGCAATAATAAGAAAAGAGCAAAAATGCCAACCATAACCGAGCCTAAAATAATACCAATTTTAGTTAGAAATTTTATATTCATCACTTATTCTCCCCTATTATCAACAGATTTTCAAAGCTATTTTAACATAAATAATAGCTGAACTACAAGTAATAAGATGAGTTATTGGAAACTAAGATAGAATTGAAATCGGTATTTTAAAATTGAAATTTTATAAAGTTTCATAAACTCTTTTAATTTCTTTAATATCTTGCCACATAAGCCATTTAGGACTACCCTTTTCTCTTGAATCATTTCTTAATAAGTAAGAAGGATGAAATATAGGCATCAATTTTGCACCATGTACAATTTCTCCGCCTTCAAACCACTTTCCTCTGATTTTTGTTATACCTCCTATATTACCTAAGATAGATTGAACAGCAACATTCCCGCACAAAAGAATTATCTTTGGCTGAATTATATCAATTTGTGATTTTAAATATTCCCAACAAGCTTCTTTTTCTTCCGGCAAAGGATTTCTATTTTCGGGAGGTCTGCATTTAACAGTATTACAAATATAGACATCTCATTTTCTTGTAAGTCCTACCGACTCAAAAATTTTGTCTAATAGCTGTCCCGCTTTTCCGACAAAGGGTTTTCCTTCTTTATCTTCATAAAACCCAGGAGCTTCACCTATCAGCATAAGTTTTGGGTTTGGCACTCCATCTGAAAAAACAATATTATGCCTAGTTTTTCCCAGTATACACTTTTGGCAATTTTGACAATCGGATTCAATTTGAGTCAGTTCTTCGTACATAATATTTATATTATCACGAAAAATCCTCTGTTTAGTGATGACTATTTGAAAAAAAATATTATATAATACATTGTATGAAAAGATTAGCTGTTTTATTTTTACTTGTAATAATGATACTGGCATCAGGCTACAGAAAGCCATACAAATATACAATTGACGCAGGAAAAGATGCTTTTCTGCACAATAATATCGGCTTAAATTATCTTCAAGACAGAATCTATTATGCTGCAATAGAAGAATTCAAAATCGCAATTAATCTTAGTCCGAATTCACAAGCTACAGCTATATTTAAAAACAACCTCGGTGAAACGTATAAATATATTGACTATCCTGATATGGCAAGAACTTGTTTTGAAGATGCAATTCAAAATTATTGGCAAAATTTAAAATATTACATAAATCTTGCAGAGTGCTATAAAGCGCTGAATATTACTAATACAAGGATAGAAGAACTTTCCACATCTGCAAAAGTTTCTGACAAAATTCTTTTGGGTGTACTATATATTACAACAGGCGAAAAACAGCGCGGAATATATATACTTGACGATATTTGCGCATCAGAACCGGATTTATTAATAAACTCTGCAATCAGAGGGTACATAAAAAATATTTCTGCCGAATAACTTTTTTCTTTCCTGTTTTTACTTTTTATAGTATTATTAAATATGTTCTATGAATCGGAGGAAGTATGTCAGTTATTTTGGAACAAAAACAAGGTTTGATTGCAGGTGACGGATTGTTACCTGTAAAGATGGCTCAATATGCTAAAGAAAACGGATTTGATGTCGTTGCAATATCACTTTCCGGTGATAATTATAAACAGTTAAAAAAATATTGCTCTAAGGTTTATTCTTTTTGTCCGGGAGAGGCTATAAAAATAGAAAAAGTCTTAAAAGAAGAAGGAATAAAACAATTAACATTTTTGGGCAAAGTAAGCAAAACGCTTATTATTAAACGACCAAAATTCGATTCAAAAGCTATCGATTTTATTAAAAAGGCTGTTCGGCTAAACGATGATAAAGTAATGCTTATGCTTATTGAAGAAATGGAAAAAATCGGTATTACGATTCTTGATCAAACTTTGTTTATTAAAAATTTAATGATTCCGTCCGGTATTTTGGGTAATATACAACCGACTCCTGCACAAGTTGAAGATGTTAACTATGGTTATTGGCTGGCTAAAGAAACCGGAAAACTGGATATCGGTCAATCTGTTGTCATAAAAGATAAGATGATTATGGCTGTAGAAGCTATTGAAGGGACTGATAAATGCATCAAGAGAGGTGCTAAAATCGCCAAAAATAATGCAAGAGTTATAAAAGTTGCAAAACCATCTCAAGATAAACGTTTTGATATTCCTGCAATAGGGCTTAAAACACTTAAAACAATGAAAAAATATAAGGCTGATTTAATTGCTGTAGAAGCCGGTGAAACAATAATTGTAGATAAAGAAGAAGTTGTTAAATACGCTAACAA
Organism: uncultured bacterium; assembly: GCA_902796585.1. Classification (GTDB taxonomy): domain Bacteria; phylum Cyanobacteriota; class Vampirovibrionia; order Gastranaerophilales; family Gastranaerophilaceae; genus CAG-196. The sequence continues at coordinate 251 of CADBPN010000098.1, read as the reverse complement.
AAACAATATTGTTGTTATGGCTATATAGAAATTATTTTAAAAGAGTAGAAACAAATCTGATAGAATCGTCAGCCAATTCTTTGAAGAAATCTCTTGCAATGTTAGAGAGAGGTCTGTTGTCGATTTTATCAAAGATAGCGTAAATTGGGTCACCGCCGTTGTTGAATCTCATTTGGCGATCTTGTTTATTTAAATAGTAGAATTGGAAATCTGAAGGGATTTCTAAAGCTCCTGCCGGTTTTTTATTTCTT
>CADBPN010000097.1 GCA_902796585.1 uncultured bacterium | reverse complement strand
TTTTTGTTTCACCTTTCTCTCTCGTGTTTGTTACACTTATTTTTGCCCTCCGGTTTTCTTTTTAAATTTAAATAAACTACTTTTTTATTGTATTAATCATCAAAATCAAGCAAATCTTTTAATTTTATTCCTAACCCATTTGCTATTTTATCAAGAATCACAATAGTTGGTTTTCTTTCAAGCCTTTCTATACGACCAATATAAGTCCTATCGATTCCGCATAACAATGCTAAATCTTCTTGAGATAACCCTTTATCCTTTCGTAATTGTTGCAATTTTTTAGCAAAAATAATTTGAATATTGTTTGACATACATAAAAGATTATTTTATTATGTGTCTATAGTCGACAGCCCATAGGCACATAATAAAATAATATTTTTATTTTTTGACCTAGCCTGTTTAGCTAATATTAATAAAACTTTTTTGTATATATAATCCGAAATAGCCGGAGGAAAATAAAATGGGATTTGCATTAGGACAAGAAATTATTAATATTTTTAGGGGCAAAATCGTTGACCTGGATATCATGGCAAAAAAGAAATTTGGTATTGAAAAAGAACTTAACAATTTAAATACTTTAATTGTCGGAAGTTCACATATTCAAAATGCATTTATACCTCATAAAGGTGAATTTAATCTTTCTATGGCTTCACAGGATTTATATTATTCTTACGAATTAATCAAAAAATATGACACAGATAAAATTAAAAACTTTGTCATATCATTCTCTGTTTTTAATCCGGGATTTCAAATTATTAAAACTTCGCAATTTCATAAATGCTTATTATACAAAATTCTTTTTGACATAGATTATCAATTTAAAGATTCGGCAAAAGAAAAGCATTTGTATGAAAGAGAAGTTATTTACAGATTCATTATTAAAAGATATTTAAAAAATTTTAAAGCAGATGAAAATTATTTGGGCGAAATTGATAAATATTCTGTTTCAAAGAAAAAATCTTCTGATGAATATTTAAAAAATTATATTGATGGAAATATTAAAAATAACCTTAGAGAAAATGAGCAAATTAATTTTGTAACAAAAATTATCGAATATGCCGCTCAAAATAACAAAAATGTATTCTGGATTATAACTCCTCATTCTGAATTTTACAGAAAGCAAATTCCGGATAAAAAAATTCTGTTTAAAAAATTATATGAAAAATGCTCAAACAAAAGTAATGTAGAAATTATAGACCTTTTTGATGACAATAGATTCTTGAAAGATGATTTTTTGGATTGCGACCATCTAAACCGCAAAGGCGCAGAAAAATTTTCTGAGATAATAGAACAAATTTTACATTCTCACAATTACACTTTAAGCTGATTTTATATTTTTTTCGCACAAAATTCTTCAATCGGACACTCAGAACAATTTGGTTTTATTGGTTTACACACGTTTTGACCATGAGTTACCATTAATGTGTTTATATCAATCCAGTATTTTTTAGGAAGCTTTTCTCTCAGAGCGAATTCTGTTTCTTCCGGATTTTTAGTTTTAACGTAACCTAATCTGTTAAAAATCCTATGAACATGCACATCTACGCATATTGCCGGTTTATTAAATCCTCTTGACAAAACTAAATTTGCAGTTTTTCTGCCAACTCCGTTAAACTTGCATAACTCTTCTATTTCATCAGGAACTTTTCCGCCTAACTCCTCATCAATAATTCTTGAAAGTTCAATGATTTGTTTTGCTTTATTTTCATAAAAGCCAACAGGATAGATAGCTTTCGCCAAATCTTTTACAGTTATATTCTTCATTTCTTTAGGATTTTTTGCAAGTTCAAGCATCCTTAACGTTGCAGGATAAGTTGTTCTGTCATTTGTTCTAAGGCTCAGAATACAAGCTATCAAAACAAGATATGGGTCATTAAATGAGTCCATTAGGCATACAAAATCACTTTTTCTTTGATTTGCATCTTTAAGTTTTTCAACAAGTTTATGTATATCTATTTCCTGAGCCTTCATCATCTTTCAACCCAATTAGTGACAAAAAAGTCCCCGCAATTCCAAATATTGAAGCAGGAATATCTATATTAACAACTTTTGAAGCATTTTGTCCCTGATAATCAAAAGTATCCATTGCATTAGACAACGTAAATAAAGAAACACTTGTAATCAAAGCACCAATCCCATATTTAGTCATATTATTGCAACCTTTAAAAGTATTATGACCAACCGGATGTAACTGATCAATTTTTTGAATTTTCATACATTTACCTTCATCATTACATTTTTTCAGGTGCTGACACACCTAAAATATCAAGAGCATTCTTTAACGTTGTTTTAATTCCGACCATCAATGCAAGTCTTGATTTCATAAGTTCAACATCTTCTCCTATAACACGATTTGAGTTATAGAATGAATGAAATTCTTGAGCCAATTCCTGAACATATCTGCAAATTGTATAAACAGTTCTATTCTTAGCCGATAATTCAATTACTGACTTAAATTCTTCCAACTTTAGAATCAAGTTCTTTGCAGTATCAGTTGTTTTAAGTATCAATTTCTTATCGAAATTGTTAATTAAATCGTCTAATTCCGCTTCTGTCATCGGTGCAGGAGTTTTTTCACCTGTTTCAGTATTAATTCTGTCATTTACTGCATTTCTTAATATTGAACAAACCCGCGCATGCGCATACTGTACGTAAAACACCGGATTTTCATCTGTTGAACGTTTTGCGAGTTCTATATCAAAATCAAGCGTAATATCAATATTTCTCATACACATCCAGTAACGAGTTGCATCAACTCCGACTTCTTCAATTAAATCATCAAGTGTTACCATATTTTTTCGTTTACCCATTCTTACTTCGTTTCCGTCAATAAGAAGGTTTACAAGCTGTCCTAAGAGAACTTCTAATTTTGAAGAATCATAGCCGAGAGCCTCTAATGATGCTTTAACTCTTGCAATATATCCATGGTGATCAGCACCCCAGATATCAATTAACCTATCAAAACCTCTGTCAAATTTATCTGCATGATAAGCTATATCAGCAGTTAAATAAGTATTTGAGCCATCTGCTTTTTTAATAACGCGGTCTTGGTCATCACCATACTGAGTGGATTTAAACCACATAGCTCCTTCTTGTTCATACAAAAATCCTTTATCCATAAGTTCTTTGTATCGTTTTTCCACTTTGCCGGATTTGTGTAAATCAAGTTCCGAGTAGAATTTATCGAAATGTACTCTGAAATTTTCTAAAAGTTTTCTCTGGCAAGCTTCCATTTCAGCCTTTGCATAATCACAAAGTTCTTGCAGTTCTACATTATTAATATCAATATTTCCATGTTCTTCTATATATTTTTTAGCAACAGGAATTAAGTAATCGCCCGGATAATAATTTTTTCTTTCGATTTCATCCGTAGGGAAATCCACATTTTCGCCGAGTTCCTGACGAATACGAATTCTTAGTGAATTACCGAGCTTCTGAATCTGGCTTCCCGCATCGTTGATATAAAATTCTTGGTATACTTCGTGTCCATAAAAGTTTAAAAGATTAGCAAGGGCACTTCCCATTGCAGCCCACCTTCCATGACCAATATGGAAAGGGCCGGTGGGATTAGCAGAAACATATTCAAGCAAAATTTTCTCTTTGTTTATATTTTCACCTTTACCATAGTTCTCTTTCTTTACCAATATTTCTTTTACGGTATCCGCCAATAAAGAGTCACTGATTTTAAAATTAATAAAACCACCGACAACGTTAACCGCATATTTATCTTCCGGTCTTAGGTTTGTAACTATAGCATTTGCAATCATTGGAGGTGCGATATGCGCCGCTCTTGCGAGAGAAGAAACGTTAACTGCAAAATCACCAAAATCCGGATTTTTTGGTTTTTCTATTATCAATGAGCCTTGTACATACTCTTTCATTTCTCCGAGAGCTTCAGTTTTTATTGCATTCTGTATACTTGTTTCTACTTCATTTAAGAAAAAATCTTTTAATGTTCCCATACTTATAATTATCCTCGTATTCATATTCAATAAACTAATTATAAAATAAACAAAGATTTTATGGATTACTTAATTATCCATACAAAGAACGGTGCAAGAACTGCTGAAACCACGCCAACAATAACCAAAGCGACAGAAGCCATTACAACCTGCTTAGGACGGCCTTTTTCCACACACCTTGCCGTTCCTATCACGTGACTCGCCGCTCCCATTGCGAGACCAATGGCAACATCGCTTTTAACACGTATAATTTCCAATATTTTATGCCCAAACATAGCTCCAAAAACTCCTGTTAACACAACCATGCAAGCAGTGAGTTCCGGAATTCCTCCAAGCTCTTTTGATATTTCAACAGCAATTGGTGCCGTTACTGATTTTGGAAGCATCGAAATTATTATTTTGTATTCTGAATGACAAAATTTTGCTATAATATAAGTTAAGCAAATCGCAGTCATAGCCGCAAAAATAAATGCCGAATATATTACTCGTTTATGTTTAACAAGCAAATCTTTGTATTTAAATACCGGATAACCGAGAGCAATGGTTGCCGGTGTCAGTAAAAACGTTATATATTTTGCACTTTCATTATAAGTATTAAAATCAATATTGAAACTTTTCATTAATATTAAAAGAACTGTTCCTGCTATAAAAATCGGCGGTAGTGCGAATATGCTTTTTATTACAAATGTTCTTTTTATAATTTGAGATTTTTTTAGAGCTTCGGCACCTTTGTAAAGCCCTATTGTTAAGAGAAAACCCAACGGATTAATCATCTTGTTCCCTCATATTATGTAATCTTAAAAATTTTGTTCCGTATTCTACAAACAATCCGGTTGCAACAATTATAATCGTTGTTGTAATAAGTATAACTAAAAGTACTGAAAGCCAGTTCTTTTCAAGAAGTTTTTCGTAAACAATTAAACCGCCCCAAAATGGAATTAAAAACATTGCCATATTTTTTATTAAAATCTCACAAGTGAACTGAACATATTTTTCTTTTACAATTCCCGTAATTAAAGCCATAGCAAACAAAACCAAACCTAATATGGATGGCGGGAAATTCAGATGAGTAAGTTTACATATTACAAAACTTATGAAGTAAAAGAATAATAAAATTATTAACCCAATACAAAAATTAATGAAATTTTTAAACATACATTTATTATATTGCAAAATATGTACATACAAAAAATTCTTATTTACATATTTTAAAATATTCAAAAATTTGTATGTTATTTCAGGAAAGGTAATTTATGACAAAAAAAACTAAAGACATTAAAGATTTAAAAAAAGAAATAAATCAAAAACATATAAATTTTTATGATAAAACACTTTCTGTTTTAGAATTTATGCTTGATGAATACTCAAAAGAACTCGCAAGAGCTGATATAGAATTTTTAGAAATACCTAAAAACTCTATTGCATCACTCGATTTTTTAATCTCTTCCATTGGCAAAGTCCAAAAGGGACAACGTCTTGCATTAGGATTAGACTTAGAAGTCCCTGATAATAATGAGCCTGAAATAAATATTGTAGAAGGATTAAATGAATCAAAAATTTAAAACTTTTTACAATCTGAGCGTGAGGGAAAACCCTAAAATTGACAAATTTTTGAGGTTTTTCCGCAGACTATTATGAAAGGAGGGAACTTTGATAGAAGTTTTAATTCCGCAAAACCATGATTTTGCACAATATAAAAACGAATGCAAAATTTTGTACGAAAATTTGCAGGATAAAATCGGAGATTCGCAAACATTTGACTTTATAACAAATAACACATTTTTTTATCTTTTTCTAAACGATAAAAAACTCATTGGAGGAATTTATTATTTTTTAGATAAAGACAAAAAACTCTTTTTAAACGGATTTGCAAAAAGAAAACAGCATAATCTTTGTTTAGAATGTTTAAAAATGAGTTTAAATTGGTTTAAGGGACGCATATATGCTGAGGCTCAAAATCGAGCCTCAGCCCTTTGTCTTATAAGGTGCGGATTTAAACGAGAAAAAGATAATATTTTTTATTTTGAAAAAGGTTTTAATTAATCATCTAAGTTCATATTGCTTAGTTAGATTCCTTTCTTGCTATATTACGCGCATGTTCAATTACATCGGGTGAAAATTTTGCCCGATTTTCTTTAGAAAACAAATGTGGCGCAGAAAACTAAAATTTTCTGCGCCTTACACATATATTTTAGTACAAATTAACCGAGGAAACCCCTCAGAAAGGATAACGTATGACTTACGAATACATACTTGAAAAAGAAAACAAAACAAAAACACTTAATCCGGAAGAAGAAAATCTTTTGGTAAAAAAAATCACATCTAAATTCACAGAGCTGAATCGTGAACGTTCCGCCAATTTGGATATGGCATCTCGACTGGCTAATGAAATATTTTTTAAAAATGATTTCATTCCGTCAGGAGATAAAACCCAGCGTTGGAAATCAAAAATTAAAATGTGCAAAACTTTCATGTTCTACCAAACCTTAAAATCATATATATGGAGAAATACGTATGCAAATGTACATAGCATGTTCGACGTTTCAGGCGAAAATCACGATTCTAATAACGCAAGCAACAAACAAAAAGCCATGCTTGTCGATATTATGGAAAAAATGGATTACCAGAAAACCTGTGACCAAATTATTGATTACGCTCTGCTTTACGGGGAATTAATTTCTTTTACTACCTGGAAAAAAAACTATGAAGAATACAGACGTCCGATTAATTTCTTTGAAAATCTTTTCTCTAAAGACGCAATCAAGCTCCCAAGAATTATGGAAGCTATTAAACAAGGTAAAAACTACTGGGTTGATGAACGCAAAATCTATGATAATCCCTACATCTATCCGGTTAACCCCGCTGACCTTGTCTTTGACCCTAATCAATCCGACAACTGGGATTCCTGTCCGAAGATTTATCGCACTTATAAAACAGCAAGCGATATAATCAATAATCAATTATTTTTCTTATCTGAAGAAGACAAAAAAGATATTGTTAACCTTACTAACAAACAAAATTCTTCTCAAATAAAAAACGATAACGATATTGTAAAAGGTTCTACCATTGAAGTCCTTGAACATTGGGGAGACTTAAAACTTCCGGACGGCACTCTTTTGAAAAATTGGCATGCTACAGTTGTTGCCAGAAAATATCTTGTTCTTTTTGAGAAAAATGAAGGTATAATTAATCCCTTTAGTTATGGTGCGTTTGTTAGAGATCCCGAAATTAAAAGAGGTATTAGTCCGCTGTATTCCGTTCTTTCTCTTGCGCACGTTCAAGAAGATTTATTGAACAGAACCTGCAATCTTCAAACGCTTTCCGAAAATCCGCCACTTCTTGCTCCCGAAGGATTCTTCGATGAAGACGAAATTCAACTCTATCCGGGAAAAATCATCGAATACGGAGACAATCTCTCTCCTACGGCTGCTTTTAAACAATTAACTTTCAATCCTAATGTTTTCTTACAAGACATTACTTTCTTAAATGATTTGATGGCAGAAGTTTCCGGTATTTTCCCTAACATGGTCGGAGCGCTCGAATCAACAGGTGCTAAAACCGCTACAGAAATTAACACAAAAACTCAAGGACAACTTACACGCCTTGCCATGATTGTCGATACCATTAATCAAGACCTTATTATTCCTAACGTAGAAAAAGTTGCAAAACTTTGTGCCGATTTTAAACAAGGGGTTGAAACTATTTACGTTAACCACGAAAACAAACAAGAAATTAT
>CADBPN010000096.1 GCA_902796585.1 uncultured bacterium | reverse complement strand
GTAATTCCTGATGTGACAAATTCTGCGCTTTCAAATCAAGAAAAATCACAATTGTTCACTGTTTCAGAAATATTATCTACAATGAATGTTCCTGTAACAAATGATACAAAAAATTTAGATGAAGTTGTTGCAAGCGATGTAGCCACTCACTTGGCGCTTGCTGAACAATACAGAAGACGCGCAGAATATGACAAAGCAGCAAAAGAATATCAAGCAGTTGCTCAAACAAAAACTGACAGAAGAAGCAAATCCGAAGTTTATTATGAAGTAGCTGTTATGTATCTTGATGCAGAAGAATACGGTAATGCAAAGAGCTGTGCTGAAATCGCAATGGCTACAGATATGAACGATTTGACTGAAACATTACCTGCTTTGATTGATTATTATACAAAACGTTCAGTTTCTGCAACAGAACAACTTGAAACAATTTTGAGACAAAATCCGTACAATAAACACGCTTATAAATTACTTTGCCAAATCTATAGAGATAAACACCAAGAAAATCTTTTAAATTCTACAATCAGAAAATACGGTAAAACCGCAGGCGAAGAAGAATAATAAGTATTTTGTATAAAAGAAAAAGAAGTCTAATTATATTAGACTTCTTTTTTTTGTCTAATATAATTAATACTTTATTCTAATGTATTAATTAATATAAAAAAGTATAATTTAAATGTAACGAAATATAGCCGCAGACACCCGCCCTGTGTTTAGGGGGTTATAGGAGAGATTTTCTCTTGTCTATGAGGGGAATTGGCGGTAAAGGCGGGTGATAGTCACCCGCTTTTATAATTTATTCGTGATAAATGTTGTCTATACCTTAAATACATGTTAGAATATTATAGAAGTAGAGGGTATTAATTATGAATCTAGTAAAATATATAAAAACAATTTCATTAACATTGTTATCAGCAGGAATTTTAACAGCAAGTACAATTTGCATTGAAAATGTTAATGCACAAACTTCGACAGCTGTAAAGGCCACTCAAGCATCTGTACAGCAGTACTTGAAAGTGTCTCCTCTTGCTGTTGTGAATTGTCCCAAAAATTATTTAAACAAAAATATTGTTATGAATGCTAAGTTTGACAAATTTTCTACATTAGGATTGGATTATAAACCTGCATTTAAGTCATCTGAAGATTACATTTCATTTTTAATCAAAAGAGATGATACTTCATACAGTATTCCTCTTTCAGAAATGAAATTATTCTTAAAACGAGATACTGCAGAAAAATTCATAGATCTTAAAACAGATGATAAAATTGAAATAAAAGGCTTGGTATTTTCTGACGTACTGGGTGACACTTGGATAGACGTAAAAGAATTAAAAATTCTTGAGAAAGCTCCTGAAGAAAAAAAATAAAATATTAAAGGATTATGAGCGATGACTGATAATATAGCTGAACAAAAGAGTGATAAAGATAAAGTTTTTTTAACAATACATGGGCATTTTTACCAACCGCCAAGAGAAAATCCTTGGTTAGAAGCTATCGAGCAACAAGATAGTGCACTTCCATATCATGATTGGAATGAAAGAATTAATGCAGAATGCTATAATCCTAATTCTGTATCAAAAATTGTTACCGCAGATAACAAGATATTAAATGTTGTAAACAATTACGAATACATTAGTTACAATTTTGGCCCCACACTTTTGTCTTGGATGGAAGAGTATGCACCGCTTGCGTATGAAAGAGTTATTAAAGCTGACATTAATTCAAGAAAAAAGCATAATGGTCATGGCAACGCAATCGCGCAAGTATACAATCACATGATTATGCCGCTTGCAAATGAAAGAGACAAACAAACACAAGTAAAATGGGGGATTAAAGACTTCGAATACAGATATGGCAGAAAACCCGAAGGAATTTGGCTTGCTGAGACCGCTGTTGATGATGACACTTTAAGAGTGCTTGTAGAAAATGATATTAAATTTACAATTTTATCTCCGTACCAAGCAAAAAGCATAAAAAAAGAAGGAGAAAATAATTGGCAGGATGTAAGCTGGGGGAACATTGACCCTGCAAGGTCTTACAGATATTACATCAAATCCGCTCCCGGAAAATATATTGACCTGTTTTTCTATGACGGAGCTATTTCACGTTCTGTAGCATTTGATGAATTATTAAAAGACGGAAACAAATTCGTAAGTCGATTAAAAGACGGCATTTCTAAAGATAGAAACTATCCGCAGCTTATAAACATCGCAACAGACGGTGAAAGTTACGGACACCATACAAAATTCGGTGATATGGCGCTTTCTTACGCAGTTAAATTAAAACTTAAAGATTCCGGTTTTGTGATAACCAATTACGCAGAGTATTTGGAGAAATACAGAAGTAATTGGGAAGTTGATATTAAAACAGTTTCTTCTTGGAGCTGTTTCCATGGAGTCGGAAGATGGTCAGAAGATTGCGGCTGCTCAACAGGCGGGCATCCCGGCTGGAATCAAAAATGGAGAAAACCGTTAAGACAAGCTTTAGACTTTTTAAGAGATGAAACTATTAATATTTATAATAAAAATGGTAAAAAGTATTTCAAAAACCTTGAAAATGCAAGAAATAATTACATAAACGTAATACTTGATCGTTCCGATTTAAATGTGAAATCTTTCCAAGAAGAATATTTTCTGCCTGATTTAACTGATGAACAAAAAGTTCGCGCAATGGAGTTATTGGAAATTCAAAGACAAGCAATGCTTATGTATACAAGCTGCGGTTGGTTTTTCTCGGAGATTTCCGGCATAGAAACCGTTCAGATAATGAAATACGCAGCAAGAGTTATGCAGCTTGCTAAAAATTTCCTAAAAAAAGATTTAGAAACTCCGTTTTTGGAAATATTGAAAGAAGCTAAGAGTAATATTCCAGAATTTGGGACAGGAAAAGACGTATACGAAAAGTTTGTTAAACCATCAATAGTAACGCCTAAACAAATAGTATGCCTTTGGGCAATTTCTTCGCTATATACTGATATAGAGGAAGAAGAAAATGTTTATTGTTATAAAATTAGAAGAAAATCGTATAAAGAAGTTAAAAAAGGTGATTCAAAACTTATTGTCGGAAATATAGAAATAGAATCAAAAGTTACATTGGAAAAAACAAATATGATATTTACACTGCTCCAATTCTCGGGAGGAGATTTCCATTGTGCAATAAAAGAATACTCTGATAACTTTAATGATATTAAGAAAGAACTTATAAGAACATTCTTAGTATCTCCATTAACAGAAATTATCAGAAACATAGATAATTATTTCGGAAAAGAATATTTTACATTAAAAGATATATTTATAGAAGAAAGAAGAAAAATTCTTCAAACTATGCTTAAAGGAAAATTGCAAATATTCTCAAACACTTATGAATCTATGTACAATGAAGGAAAAGGTTCAATATATCAAATGCAGGGACTTGGGCTTAAGATTCCTGAGGAATTCAAAATATCGGCTCAGTACGTTTTAACCAAACAGTTTAATGAGTTGTTCTCTCAATCAAAAGGATTTATAGATGCCGATATTATTCAGCAGGCTGCTGATATAAACTTTGAAGCAAAAAGAATAGGTGTCGAAATAGATAAGACACAAACTTCAAAAATATTCAGTAAAAAAATAGCTCAAAATATTAACAGACTGTCTTATGCTCTTGATTTACAACAAGTTGATGCAACATTAGAACTTTTAGATTGTATATCAAAACTTGAAATTAAAGTTGATATTGCAGAAGCTCAAAGTTATTTCTTCTCAAAAATAGTTACAAATATGGAAGATTTAATAAATAGTATATCTTGCCAAGCTGACAGAGATTTGTTAACAATGTTGTTTGAAATAGGTGAAAATTTAAATATGAATATGGCTTATTATAAACAAATATTTAACAGAACCCTTATTGCATCAAAATAGCTTTTTAAAGTAAATACATACGCATTGAATTCAGTAGTTTACAGGTGCTGCCGAAAAACATATAACACCACATTCATCCGTTATCTGTTTACTTTTAGTACACACAGTATTTGATAGCTTCAATCATTGATTCAGGATTTGCAATATTTTTTCCGGCGATATCGTATGCTGTACCATGACTTGGCGAAGTTCTTATTATATCTAATCCGATTGTCATATTAACTGTTTTTTTCGATGCAACTGATTTAATCGGAATTAATCCTTGGTCGTGGTAACAAGCTATATAGCAATCATAGGGTGAACGTTCTCCGTTTAAATAATTTTGAACACCGTTTATAAACAAAGTGTCGGCAGGGAGCGGATTTGTAATATTTATTCCCCTATTTCTTACAGCTTCAACTGCCGGAAGCATTATGTTCTGTTCTTCATCACCTAACAAAGAATTCTCACCGGCATGAGGATTTAATGCGCATAGAGCAAACGAAGGCTTATCAATATGGAGAATATTCTGAAAATATGCGCGCAGGCGCTCGATTTTTTCTACCATAACTTCTTTTGTAATTGCTTTACTTACTTCTTTGAGCGGTATATGACGAGTTAAAAGAAGTACTCTGAAATTGTTTGAGGCAAACAGCATTTCCGCTTTTTGTCCGGGGCGGGCTAAGAATTTTTCTAAAACCTCTGTTTGTCCTTTGTATTTGTGTCCGGCAAGGTTCATTGCTTCTTTTGAAGTCGGTGCTGTTACAATAAATTTGGGTTTAATTTCACATGCCTTTTGAAGTAATTTAAAAGAAAAATCCCCTGCATCTTTAGTGATTTCTCCTGGACGAATTTTTGTCGGATAATCAACTTCTATCACTTCATAATTATTATTTAAGTGACCATAATAATTTAAAACTTTTGAGTTTGAAATTATTACAATATCTTTTGCAGGAAGATTGAGCATATTTAATGCTTTTATAGTTATTTCCGTTCCTATTCCGTTAGGATCGCCGGTTGTTATTGCAATTTTTGAAGAATAATTTTTCATTTTCCGCCTTTAAGTTTGCTCATGATACTTAAAATAATCCAGTATATCAATTAAAGTTTTTGAATTCCCTAAATTACCGGATTTGGTGACAATCCACTGTCCGTTTGCATCTGAACAAATTGATATTGCAGGTGCAACTTCATCTGCTAATTTTAATACTTTTGACTCAATTTTATTACAGCACTTATAAGAGGTTTCACCGCCAAGAGTAATAAGAACAACCTTTATTTCATCTATTACTTGTTTGGTTAGTTCTGCCAAAAAGTCCGTAATCATTGACGCTAATTTTTCTTTTGTTAACTCTGCTGTTAGAGAATCGTCAGAAAAACCGTCAAAATTAGATATCAAGTGCGATGTATGAACACAAACCGTTACACCGCTTTTTAAGTTTGTAACTATTCTTGACACTAGTTCGTCATCTACTCCGCATAGTATATCTCTAACTTCTAAAGGAATAAAGTTTACATTGTCATAATCATCAGATTTTTCCAGTTTCTCAATTTGTTCTGCCGTTATCTGTGTCGCAGTACCGGAAATAATTAATTTCGGCAATTTCTCAATCTTTAATGTTTCTTTTTCATTTTCTGATTTTACAAGCCAAGTTTTACCTAATACTTGCGCACCTGCAGCAGTTCCTGCCGGTAATATTTTCTTATCACACTTTTGTATTGCAAGAGCTATTTGTTCTATATCTGTAATAGATACAGAATCAGCTATTATAAGTTTCTTACCTTCGTTAATAAGCTCGTTAATTTTGATAAGAATCGGTCCGGCACCGTTCATTACAGTTTTTAAATCAATTGTTCCAATGAGATCTTTATTTTTTTCGTCCAATTGAGATTTGAGTAATGTTGGTATGTGCGATTCCAAAATCGGAGAATGAGGATCCATAGCAATCTCTGTTCTGCCGATAGGCACCCCTTTTAATAAATGGTATCCGCCAACTGTAATTCTTCCTTCTTGAGGAAATGCCGGCATGATAATTGCAGCATCATACCCTAATATTTCAAGCATTGAAAGCGTTTCAATTGCTATATGACCGCGAAGAGTTGAATCAATTTTTTTATAGTAATATTCAAAATTAAACTTTTCTGCAAAGATTTTTACTGTATCAACAATCCGCTCTTTTGCTTCTACCTCGGGACAATTTCTGGATTCGCTTGATATAGCCCAAACTTCCGTACTATCTTTTGTGTTTGGAACATAATCAGAATCCAGCAGAATTTTTGTGCTTGCACCTTGAACATGAAATTGCAGAGACGTATCATTTGCACCTGTTAAATCGTCCGCAATAATACCAATTAAATCATTAAATATCATTAAACACCTTCGGTATCTCTTTTTGAACCGAGCAATCTTATATTATTTGCAATAATTAAAAATCTTTCTCTTTCTTCGCCGGATTGGTCAGTCCATTTGCTTATTGAAATTCTACCATCAGCAACAACTTGACGTCCTTTTTTAACATATTCTCCGGCAAATTCGGCTTGCTTATCCCAAACTTCTATATTATACCAATCAGTAACTTCTTCTTTTGTTTTTGAATCCCATCTGCTTACGGCAAGTGAAAAAGTTGTTTTAACTTTACCTGATTCAAAATACTTGATTTCCGCATCTTGCCCTGCTCTACCTATAATAGTTGCTGTATTCATATAATATCTCCTTAATTTTTATATCCTGATAAATGGATTATAACATGAAAGAATATTATGGTATAATTGTTAATGTAAAATTATGGAGAAAGAATGCGTAAGTTTTTTATAATACTCGGAATGTTATGCTTGTTTGCAACAAGTGTAAATGCGGCGAAGATTCCGCAAGACGTGGAAAATTACTTAAAAAATGAGGTCAGAAATGTAGATATTAGGTTTGACGGAGTTATCACGTTCCCGTCAAATACAATATACTTACCTTTGTTCCCGTCTTTATTTTCCGATATAAAAGAATTACAAATAAAAAAAACATATCCTGAAGGCAGACACCTGCTTCAAGAGCCGGATATTATAATTTTTAATAATGATTTTGTTCTTTTAAAAGTTTTATCCGACGGTGAAGGTCACAGAACCGTAGCACACTTAACTAATCCGCCGTTAGAAGTCAGAACCGGCTTGTTACCGCAAGACATGCTTGTTCCAAGCGGACTTATTATACCGGAAAATATTAAAAGTATTAAAGGGAACTTGAAAATTGATACTAAGAACGAAGACATTATTAGAGTAGAGAATGAAGATTCTTATGAGAATTTTTTATCTAAAGGTGAAACAAACTCATCACATTCTCTGATAAGTCAATTAAAGAACAAGATTCTTTTCGTAACAACGAATTATTCTAAAAATATTCAGGTAGTCGAACCGGCAAAGTCTGTTCCAAGTTATTCACTAGCGCAAAAATCAATTCCTATTGATGCAAAAGCTGTTAATAACGGTAAATTTTTAATTGTTACTACTTATGAAAGACCTTATGTTGATATAATTTCAATTGCTGATTCAAGATTTATTAAGCAAGTATCACTTGGTTCAAATCCGGAACAGATTTTATTAGATGAAAAAAATAATAAGGCTTATATAACTTCACCGTTAAATTCAACAATTTTTGTTTTAGACCTTAAAACAATGTCATTAATACAAAAAATTAAGATTAACGGATACTGTGAACATTTGCTTTTAACGGAAGATAAAATGTTTTATGTTGATAAACTCAAAAATGAAATTTGGGCAATAGAGCTCAACAATGATTATCAACTGCGCGACATCGGAACATTCCCGAATGTATCAGCTTTAGCATTTATGAATAACAGATTATATATAGCAAGCAGAACAAAGAGCCGTATCGCAATTATAGATTATAGTACTCTTGGTTTGGTAAATGAATTTACAACAGTAAATAAACCTATTGCATTGCTTTCGTACAAAGACAGTTTATTTATTTTAGGCGCACAAAACAATGACATAGAAGTTTATAACGTAGTTAAAGAAAAAGTCACTGATACAATAAAACTTCCTGAAGGCGGTTTTTCTACAGGACTTAAAAAGCTTGATATCGGTAATTATGCAATAGTAAATGATTTAAAACACAACATGTACTCTATAATAGACTTAGATAGTTCAAGCTTGTTAAAAACGTATTCATTAAATGTGCCGATAAAAGATGTAATTATTACGGAAAAAGTGAGATTGTTTGACTAATGAATATACTTATTGACCCCATAACAACAGAAACTATGAATGAGTTAGAAAAGACTCAGAAAGAATTTTGGAATATTCCGAGAAAGACAGGAATATTAATTAACATGTTTATCAAAATGATGAATATTCAAAGCGTTCTTGAGATAGGAACTTCAAACGGATATTCAGGTTTATGGATAACAAAAGCTTTAAAAGAAACCGGCGGTAAATTAACTACTATTGAGTTTTATGAAAAAAGACAGAGCATTGCAATTGAGAACTTCAAAAAATGCGGAGTTATTGATATTGTAACACCGATACAAGGTTCTGCGTGCGATGTTATAAAAGGTTTTGACGATAGTGTTAAGTTTGATATGGTTTTTATAGATGCAAGTAAAAGAGAATATGTAGATTATTTTAACTTGGTAAAACCGCACTTGACGGAAAAAGCACTAATTGTTGCTGATAATATTATTTCACATGCTGAAAAGGTACAGACTTTTATTGATGCAGTAGATGCAGATGATGAATTTCAGTATGAAATTGTAGAAGTTCCCGGGGGAATTCTTGTCGCATATAGAAATGCAATAAATTAACAGAAATGTATGCGATTAATAATTTTAAGATAAAACAATATTTCTTAATAAATTTTTCGTTTATTTCTTACTTTGCATTATTACATTCTTATACTAAAAACAATCTTGCTTACTCTGGAATTTTGATGTAATATTAATTTATGAAAAAACATGTTATTGCGTATCTGCACACGCACTGGGATAGAGAATGGTATCGAGAGTTTGAAATTTTTAGAATGCGCTTGCTGCGTGTATTTGATAATGTCTTAGACTTATTGGAAAAAGGCAAAATCCCTTGTTTCTATTTTGATGGTCAGGTTGCAGCAATAGCGGATTATTTGGAAATAAGACCTGAAAAGCGTGAAATTATAGAAACTTTGATAAGACATAAGAAACTTTTTATCGGTCCTTTCTATTGTTTAATAGATGAATTTTTAACAGATGAATCCTGCTTCAGAAAAAATATAGAATTAGGGGTTAAGTATGCACAAGATTTGGGTTGTACTGAATTCATCGGTTACTTACCGGATACATTCGGACACAGCCAAAATGTTACTGATATTTTAATGGATTACGGCATAGATAAATGTATTGTTTGGAGAGGGTGCGGAGATTTTCCGTCTGAGTTCAAGTGGTGCGGAATGGATACAATTAACCTTATTCGAGGATATTTTCACGATGTATTTTCTCTAAATAAAACAATTGAAGAAAAAGCGGAAATTCTAAAAAAAGAGTTAGATTTAATATCCGAAAAATCCGGTGATTATATTTTATATCCAATTGGAGCTGACCATCTTGGAGTTGAAACGGATATTTTAGACCAAATTCAATCCGTTAATGAATTGTTAAATGACGATTATGAAATAGTTCTTGGTTCTCCGTTCGACTATATAAAATGTGTAGAAGATAATTTTAATCAGTTTTATTGGAATGATGAATTAAGAG
>CADBPN010000095.1 GCA_902796585.1 uncultured bacterium | reverse complement strand
GTTTCTTGTCTTGACCTATTCGCGTTAAACGTGTCTGCGTGTTTTGCTTTTTGTGCTAATCGCACTATAAAGCAAAAACACTCCGCACTCTGCTTATAGGTCGCTCGTTATCCGGACTTACGTCCGTACTAAAATCCGCTCTTCCCTATCTATGGAATACAGGCTAAAAGCATAGTACTAAACAATAAGATTTGAAAATTTTATGTAAACTTTTGTAACAATTTATCTTAAAACATTAAAGTTTTTTCTAAATCTGCCGTAATACATGTTGAAAAGGGACACCGGTGAAGCCGGGAAGTTAATTAAAAAAGGGAAAACAAATGGGTTTGAACGTATCTACATCAATGACATTTGAAAATCGAGAATTCTTGAGAAATACTGCAAAAAATATTTTAACCGGGAAAGGTGCTTCTCAAGAATCTTCTTCGAGAGTAATTCAGAACACTACAATTTTTAATTCAAAAGAATTATACTCGAACGCACAAATCGAAGCTTTAAAAGCATCTTTTCTAATAGGATTAAATGGCGATTTAAAGGAAACAAAAAAGTATCTCGATAAACATAAAAAAAGCGAAGAAAAGAAAAAATATATACTTGGTGAATTATGGAATTCTTTAGAAAATACAGAAGAAAAAGATTCTACAAAAGAATTATACAATCTTATAATTGATTATGATTCTGAAAACATATTTGCAGCAGCATAAAAACCTTATACAGAAGTGATTTAATATATCGGCAGGATTTTATTCCTGCCGATTTTAATTAGTGGTACTTATTATAAAGCAGTTTCATATCTTCATTAGTTAAATACTGCATGGAATCTAAATCGTAAGGATACATGATACTGTTATTATTTTCAGAATGCCCCAGACCTATTGCATGCCCTGCTTCATGTAGCATAACACCATAAATATGGTCTTTAGAACGAGTTACGATTTGTCTTGTATATTGTCCGCCTTTATAACTTCTGGTGTATTCCTTTGTGCCGATTGTTACATAAGCTTTTTCATATTGACCGCTTTTTGTCATCATTTCAGTGCAGCCAACGGCATTAGCATCACTGCAATTTGAAACAAAATCAACAAATTCAACAATAATATTTGCATTGCTTGGACTGCTTACAAACTTGAATCTTACAAGTGATTTAGATTTTGTTTCCCAAGCTGTAAATGCCTGTTTCATTAGAGTTGTCATGTTTCCGTAATTTGTCGGAATGTACACATAAATCGGCAATCCAACCCAACGAGGTCTTTCAAGTGCGAAGCATGATAAGGTTGTTAAAAATAAAATAAAAGTTATTAAAAATTTTTTCATACTAATGCTCCTATATTGCTATTATAACGTTATAGCCAATATTTCGTCAATTGTTTTAATTTGATTCATTTAAAAATTTGGTGTAATATTAAGATATGATAAGAATAATTTTGGTGATGCTTTTGATGTTCTCGAACTTGATTCCGACACCGGCAGAGGAACAGGTTAAGGAGACTCTTAAGTTAGATGGACAGGTCGAATATGATGATAATGCCGTTGAGACGATATATCTTGACGATTCTATAGAGAAACCGCAGGTGAACATCCCCCAGCAATCACTGACCCTGCCGGTGGGGGTCTTAAATATAACTTCAAATACGAATACCCAACGAAGCGCACTGGCTCGAGCCATGGTAAATCAAAACAGTTTAGGAGATATCATACCATTAAACGATAGTGTTTCAGCTTCATTAGGCGGATTTAGTTACGGCACAACTTGGGGTGAGGAACTTTCATACTCTCAACTTGAAGCAACAACGAGTATGTTTATGAGATATGATTTTCCAAAATATTTTTCGTTTGTAACTTCTTTCAGGCAGTCTGCAAATAGAGACATGGAAGGTCAATATTCAACTGTAAGAGTTAGTCCTGAATGGCATATAACTGATAAGCTTACATTGAAAAACTCGATTACAAGCTATCTTCAAAAAGCTAAAAACAAGACCGAATTGACACTTGTATATACACCTTCACTCAAGAAATATGCGGATTCATTAAAATTTGAGCTTGGAATTGCGCAAACCTACTATTCCAGTGGTGAGAGAAGTGAAGCTGTTAATTTTTCAACAGGTTTTAAATTCTAGTTTATAAATGCTTTTTAACCCAGCCTTCTATTACTTTTAAAGGTGAACGGGTTATTGCAAGAGCCCAGGCAGGTATGTTTTTTGTAATAACACTCAGTGCTCCGACATTTGCTCCTTCGTCAATTGTAACAGGGGCAACAAGAACAGAATTAGAACCAATTTTGACGTTATTGCCAATGACCGTTTTACTTTTTTCTTTTGTTAAAGGATTATAGTTAGCTGTAATTGTTCCCGCGCCGATATTTACATCAGAACCTATTTCGCTGTCGCCTAAATACGTTAAATGGCAAGCATTTGTGTGAGATTTGATTGTTGTCTTTTTTACTTCCACAAAATTACCGATTTTTACATAATCTTCCAAAACAACTCCGCCTCTTAAGTGCGCAAATGGACCAATTTTGCAGAACTTGCCTATTTTATTTTTACCTTCTATGTATGTAGACGGGTAAATTACGGTATCAGGTGCAATTTCAGTTTCCGGACTAATCCATGTTGTTTCAGGGTCAATAATTGTAACACCATTATCCAAATGTTTTTTTATTATTCTTCTGTTTAACAACTTAGAAGCTTCAGCAAGATGTGTTTTGGAATTAATGCCGAAAATTTCTTCATTGTTTTTAAGCGTATATGCATTTACATTCAGATTGTTAGAATTCCCCCATTTTATAATATCTGTCAAATAATATTCTCCTTGAGCATTATTTGTTTTGAGTTCAGAAAACGCCGGCATAACTTTTTTCCAATTTAAACAATATATGCCTGCGTTAACTTCTTTTACGGCTTTTTGCTCTGAAGTTGCATCTTTTTCTTCAACAATTGCAGAGACTTTACCTTCCGAAGAGCGGATGATTCTGCCGTAATTTGTCGGATTGTCAAAGATTGCGGACATAACAGTTAAGTCTGATTTTGTATTTCTGTGAAATTCCACAAATTCTTTTAATGTTTCCGAAGTAATAAGCGGAGTATCTCCGCACAAAATTATTATTTCACCGTCAAACTCTTTTATATATGGAAGTGCCATACTTACAGCGTGTCCTGTGCCTAATTGAGGAGATTGAATTACAGTTTTTGCGTTTGGGTAATTATTTTTTATATATTCATCAACTCTTTCTGCCTGATGCCCGACGATAACAAAGTTTTCGTCAGCAAAACCGGTATTATTAACAGCTTCTATAACATAACCTACGAGTGTCTTTTCGAATATTGTATGAAGAACTTTAGGCGTTTCCGATTTCATTCTTGTGCCTTTTCCGGCTGCTAATATTATTGACTTTAACATAATAAATACTCCTCTTTTAATCATATTATATTACAAATAACAATATAAGCATGTTTAAGAATTACAAGTTTTATTCTCCTTGTCCTAATTTAAGTGGTATAATTAAAAACAGTTTTATAAGGAGAAAGAAAATGGGAAAACAAACTGCCATAATTATACCTGCCAGGTACGGTTCTTCGAGGTTAGAAGGTAAACCGCTCTTAAAAGCAAATAATAAATATATCATTCAATGGGTATGGGAAAAAGCAATAAAAACAAAGGGCGTTGACAGAGTTATTGTAGCAACGGACGATGAAAGAATTTTTAATGCTTGTAAAGAATTCGGAGCCGAGGTTGAAATGACATCAGTTAATCATAAAAGCGGCAGCGACAGAATCGCCGAAGTTGCGTCAAGACATGAAGAAATTGCATATATTATTAATTTACAAGGAGATGAACCTTTAATCGAACAAGCGAATATTGAACTTGTAATTAACGGTGTAGTTAATGATTCACAAGCGGATATTTCTACTCTGGTCAGAGAGATTAAGGATAAAGAAGAAGTTAATAACCCTAATTTGGTAAAATGTATATTTGATGTAAATAACTACGCTATGTATTTTTCAAGAGCAAAGATTCCTTATGAAAGAAATGAAGGAAAATCTAAATTTTACGGTCATTTAGGCATATACGGTTATAAGAGAGAAGCACTTTTTAAAATGACTTCACTTCCGCAGACAAGCTACGAAATGTCAGAAAGTCTGGAACAGCTTAGAGCGCTTCAAAACGGCATGAAAATTAAAGTATCAGTTGTGGACAATGTTCCGGTCGGAATCGACACAATGGAAGATTTTGAAAAATTTAAATCAATGGTAGAAGGTAAATAAACAAAATAAATATATAAAACAAGAAAGGATGCAGTTTTGCACCCTTTCTTTTTACTAAAATACAGAAATTATTCTGCATCAACAAATTTATAAACTAAAGCAGCGCATAATGCAGCAGCCAAGTTTACACCTGCAGTAATACCCATACTTGACCAGCAAGCTGCGTTAACCGTTCCGAGAGCTATAGCAACGGCAGGGTTAAAGCAGCCGAAGCAGAAGCTTCCGCCAACTGCAAATGCACCGACTAAAACTGTAGAACCGATAGCAAGTCCATAATATGAATTGCCTGCAGTTTTCTTAGAAGTAGCAACTTGAAGAACAACATAACACAATGCAAAAGTAAATAAGAATTCACCGACAATAAGCTGTGTTAAAGAGAACGGACAACCTCCAAGCGCAGGAAGCGAAACAAACTTAGCTACTAATAATACAGCAGCTACACCGCCTAAAACTTGGAATATCCAATAAGGAATTAATTGTTTCCATTCCAAAGCACCTCTGATTGCAGCCGCAAAAGAAACCGCAGGATTATAATGTCCGCCGGAAATGTGACCTCCTGCATAGACCATAATCATTAATGCGAAACCGATTGACAACGGAGCTATTAATCCGTCACCGCCAATCAATACTGCTGATGCTACCGTAAACACAAGAAAAAATGTTCCGATAAACTCAACAAGATACTTTCTGAAATTTTCTTTCATATTTCTCTCTCCTTCTATAACTGAGTTACAACTTTGCAACTCTAATATAATAAACACTCAACAAAG
>CADBPN010000094.1 GCA_902796585.1 uncultured bacterium | reverse complement strand
TTTAACGGCAATTCCGTGTTTTGCTTTCTGTGCTAATCGCACATTCAGCAAAAGCACTCCAGCCTCAGCTCGCTCACGTTGAACCCCTAGCAAAGCTATCGCTTTGCAGGGGTTCTCTTATACCACAATACAAACATAATAAAATAGCCTATGGCAAATGCCATGGCTATTTTATTCGGCGGTAAGGGGAATTGAACCCCTGTTTGGAGAATGAGAATCTCCCGTCCTAACCACTAGACGATACCGCTAAAATTATAACCAATAATTACAATTTCCAACTATTTAAGTATTCTTCTTGTGCTTCTGTAAGAGTATCGATTTCAATACCCATAGATTTTAATTTAAGCTCTGCAATTTTTATATCAACACTTTCCGGAAGAGTATGGAGTTTCTTTTCCAATTTACCTTGATTTTTAACTATGTATTCCATACCTAATGCTTGGTTTGCAAAGCTCATATCCATAACAGATGCCGGATGACCTTCCGCTGCGCCCAAGTTTACAAGTCTGCCTTCTGCCAAAACGTAAATAGACTTGCCGTTATTTAATTTATATTCTTGTAAAAACGGTCTGATTTGTTTAATCTCTGTAGTAAATTCTTTTAAACCCGCTACGTTAACTTCCCAATCAAAGTGACCGGCGTTAGCAACCATAGCACCGTCTTTCATATTAAGTAAATGTTTTACATCAACTACATGCTTATCACCTGTAACTGTTAAGAACAAATCACCCTCTAAAGCAGCTTGCGCAATAGGCATTACTCTATAGCCTTCCATTGCTGCTTCAAGAGCTTTTAGCGGATCTACTTCACACACAATAACATTTGCGCCAAGAGCCTTTGCTCTCATTGCACAACCCTTACCGCACCAGCCATATCCTGAAATAACAACTGTCTTACCTGCAATAAGTATATTTGCAGCACGCATTATACCGTCCATTGCACTTTGTCCGGTTCCGTATCGATTGTCATATAAATGTTTTGTCAAACTTGTATTAACTCCAACGGCAGGAAATCTTAAAGAACCTTCTTTTTCCATTGCTTGAAGTCTTATAATACCTGTAGTAGTTTCTTCTGTTGAACCTATAACTTGATCAGCGATTTCCGGATGTTCAAGGTGTAAAGTTGAAACCAAATCACAACCGTCTTCAATGATAAGCTGAGGTTTATGATTAATAGCTTCTCTTATGTGAGATTTATATTGTTCAACTGATTCACCGGCAATACCGTATACAGGAATATTGTAGTATTTAACCAGTGCCGCAGCAACATCATCTTGCGTAGATAAAGGATTTGACGCAACCAAAATAGCATCTGCTCCGCCTGCTTGCATTGTTATACAAAGAGCTGCTGTTTCTTTAGTAATATGAGAGCATGCTGCCAAACGAATTCCCTTAAAAGGCTTTTCCATTTCGAATCTTTTTTTGATTTGTCTTAAAACAGGCATGTCTTTCATCGCCCATTCAATATTATTCTTACCTTGTTCGGCAAGTGAAATATCTTTTATATCACATTTCATTTCAGTCATTATCATTTTTTCAGCCTTTCTTATTCTTGCAAATCTGCAACACTAACCGTATACATTTTATCACTAACATTTGTAATTGCCCATCTTATTGGATTAATGTGTAGTTTTGTTAACTCATTTTCTATGTATTCGGTAGTTAAACTTTCTGCTATTGAGATTTCAATTACTTTTGATACTACATTCATTTAATTGAGTACTCCTTGTTGATTATAATAACATAAACAAAGATACATATTGATTATATTTTTTCCTGATTATGGAGGTTACCCTCTCCAAGAATTTCTAAAATTCTATCCTCCCCCAAGGAAGGTTGATAATTTCCCCCTAGGAAGGTTTATTGTCTTTTCTTGATTACAAAACCGCATTTTGTACAGGCAAGAACCTCTCCCGTACTGTCAACAGGCATGAAATTATGAACACAACTTGCTGAATCATCTTCTTGAGAAGTTGTAACTTCACCATCAGAGTTTAGGATTACACCTTCTTTAAGAATATTATTCGGATTGGCGCCTTTTCCTCTTTTATTTTTATTTATCCATTTTATAAACAGTTCAAGTATATACATCGTTTAAAATCTATATTTTAAATCCAAAGGGTAAAAATTCGCTAAGTTTTCTTACTTCCAATTGTCCTAAATTTTCGGTAATAACTTCAAGTTCCGCACTGTCTGATTCAAATTCCGACATAACTTGTCTGCAAGCTCCGCAAGGATAACAGTTATCCGCATTGGGTGAATATATAGCAACCGCCAAAATTTCTTTTTCACCTTCCGAGATAGCTTTGAAAATTGCACATCTTTCCGCGCAAATTGTCATCCCGAATGATGAATTTTCAATATTACATCCGGTGTATATTTTTCCGCTGCCTGCAAGAACTCCTGCCCCTACCGCAAACCTTGAAAACGGGGAATAAGACATCTTAGAAGCTTCTTTTGCGCTATTCATAAGTTGTTCATAATTGTATGTCATGCAAACTTCCTTATTCAAATACCATTATATCACGTTTGATTAATAAAACATAATATAATTATTTTTATAGAATTTTATATAAAAATAATTAATAAATGTATATTTAAAAACAACTGGTCTTATTGTTTTTTACTAACATATATGTTAGCATTGATACCATGAAGGATTTAAGCGTTGTTATACCTTGTTTAAATGAAGAAGATACTATTGCTATATGTATTAAAAAATGCTTTACATCTTTTCAACAACTGAATATA
>CADBPN010000093.1 GCA_902796585.1 uncultured bacterium | reverse complement strand
TTATTCAGAAATCTTCC
Source organism: uncultured bacterium (assembly GCA_902796585.1). Lineage (GTDB taxonomy): Bacteria > Cyanobacteriota > Vampirovibrionia > Gastranaerophilales > Gastranaerophilaceae > CAG-196. The sequence goes on along the minus strand of CADBPN010000093.1, from coordinate 19,820 downwards.
TTACATTGGTTATATACAGAGCTAGTGATTATATAAAGAAGTCTGACAAGCTGTTCTGTGTCCCAAAGATAAAATAAAAATGAGGAGAATTTATGAAAGAGAATTTCTTGAAAAAGAATTGGCAAATTTTGTTAATAAATTTTCTTTTATTATTCGTATTCTTGTTTTTTTACGGAAGATTTGGAGACATAATTGTTGATTCTTTTAGAGAAGCTTATATTCCGACACAAATTTTAAAAGGAAAAATTTTATATAAGGATATTTTTACCATATATGCTCCCTTTTCATACTTATTTAATTCTTTTTTATTTTTAGTTTTCGGAATCAAATTGAAAGTACTTTATTTTGCCGGTTTGATTGCTTCTGTCGGTATTTTGAATTTGATTTACAAATTGGGATTAAAATTTTTACCAAAGCTTTATGCTATGGGTATAGTTTTATTTGTAATTTCGGTTTGCGTTCTTTCTCCGAATGTTTTTAATTTTATATTTCCTTATTCATACGGAATACTATACGGAATATTATTTGTATTGGGAGCATTATATTGCGCGGTAAAGAAACAGTTTTTTTATGCGTATTTATTATACTCTTTTGCAATTTGTTCCAAATACGAATTTATTTTTCTTATTTTGCCTCTGATTTGGTATTCCGGATTTAAATATTTTTGGAGAAATATTATCGCCGTTATTATACCGGTTGTAATTTGTTTAATTCCTTTAATATTACAAGGTTTAAAAGCCGGAGATTTAATATTTCCGATATTAATTCTTATAGGAATGAGCGGTGCAAAAACATTACACTGGTTTTATTCTGTTTCGGGATTGATTTTCAGACCGCAAATTATATTAATATATTTAGCAGAGTTTGTGAAGTTATTTGTTCCGGCATTTATATTAAATCGTTATAAAAATAAATATATAATTCTTTTAGTTTTATTATACTTATCTTTTATTTTGTCGCAAAAAAGCTTTATATACTTATTCCCGCTTATTTTAATGTTATCAATATTCAGGTATAAAAAACTAAATAAAAAGCAAAAATTTATTATATTTTCTTCACTTCTAGTTTCTGTAAAAGTATTTTTTGCATCAACTCTGGAATCATACGGAATGTTTTTTATTCCTTTTGGCATATTGTCTTTGTTTATTCTTATTCCCAAACAATTTAAAAAGTCTTTGTTGATAATTATTTTATTATCTTCGATTATTTTTGGAGTTATGAATTCAAAATCTCTTATGCTGAAAAACTATAAAATACAGACTCAACGCGGAATTATATATACGAGTAATTATTATGGAAATAGCATAAGTCAATTGAACAAATTTGTAGAATCAACAAAAAAAGATGATAAGATTGTGATTTATCCGGAATGTCTTGCTGTAAATTTCTTGAATAATATAAATTCCGATAACAAATTGTATTCACTTATACCTTTATATGTTGAAACATTTGGGGAAAATTTTATTATTCAAAGACTGGATTTTATAAAACCGAAATATATTGCCATAACTAATTATGATACTTCAAATTATGGTGCTTCAGAATTTGGAAAAGATTATGCAGTCAAGGTTTATGATTATGTAAACAAAAATTATAAAAAAATAAAAAATATAAATAATGATTTTTCAATAATTCTTTTTGAACGTAACTGGCAAAAATAAAATTTAGATGTTTTAGTTAAGTTATGAATACATTATCTCTTCCAATAACAAATTTTTCATTTAAATCGCAATATAATCATGACAAACATGTTTTTGCTTATGATGATTCTGTTTCGCAAGAAAGACGACAAGCAATAAGGGAACACTATAATAAATGGGCAATTCCATATTACAGTATATATGAAAAAGAACCGCGTCTTGGTGAATATCAGTTAAATACACTTATTTCTAATATTAGAAAAAGAAATGAATTAACAAGAATTCCAAATACAACTGTTTACAGAGGTCAAACGCTTGTTGATAAAGCAGATGATGCACTATGCAATCTTAAATCTAAGGGAATAAAAACTGTAATAGATTTGGTCGGGTATGGAAAAGATTATGAAGAAAAAGTAAAAAATGCAGGTTTGAATTATTACGAATATTCTATATATGACAATTGGTGGAATTTGAACGATTATACAACAAAAGAATTTATTGATAATATGGTATTGTTTTTGAAAAAGATGCAAGAGGGAAATATATATATAGGTTGTCAGCATGGTGCAAACGATACTGATATTGCACTCATTCTTAACAATTTCTTTAATCCGCAGCTGGAAGACAAGTGTAAAACTTCAATAACTCCAAATGAATTCTCTTATGAGATTAATTCTATTTATGATTCATTAACTTCAAAGCATAAACAAGACTTAGGCTGGACAAAAGAATTTGAACAAAGATTAGTAAAAAAATTAATTTCTATATAAAAAGTTTTGATTTCAACGGCAGGTTTTATTTTACCATAACATATATCGGGTTATAGGTTAGTGTTGGGTTTCCGGAACAAATATTATTATATCCGTTTTCAAAATCAGCAAGGTCTTTTTTAGTCCATCGGGTTGATTCTATCCCGTTAACACCGGTTGATTTTAAATGTTTTAGGATATCTTTCGGAGTGTTAAAAGAAAGAATTCGAATTTCTTCTTCGATTGAAGTTTTGTATTCTTTGAAAATTTCTTTTATTTCATTCCGGTTTTTGTATTTAAGGGTTTTACCTATAGTGAAAAATATTTCTCTGTAATTTTCCTGTCCGAAAGTTGAAAAAAGCAGAACTCCTCCATTATTTAATTTTGAAATTAATAATTTGCCAAAAGATTCAAAATTTTCAATCCATTGAAAGGAAGCATTGGAAATAATGAGGTCATATTTTTTTTCAGTGTTATTTAGAAATTCTTCCATATCACAAGGAGTAAATTCAATCTTGCTATTAATTTTTTTTATATAATCTTCACAATCGGGGACAATATCAATGCAATTATAATCTTGGTAAAAAAGTTTTTCAGCTGCTAATTTAGTTAAAAAGCCGGTACCGCAACCAATTTCCAGAATTGAATCGTATTTTCGTTCAAAATCTAAATAAGACAATAATTTTTCTGCCATCTGTTTTTGCACTTTAGCATTTTGGTTATATGCGGATAAATGCTTGCCAAATCTTTGTTTTACGAGTTTTTTATCAATCATAATAAATCGCTCCATTTTTCATACAAATGAAACGGAGAGTGACCGCTTTTTGTGTTGGGTTCAATACCCCAAAATGCAGATTGATTTTTTGTCGGTATAATTTTATCATTATCGCTTAAAATTATTCTGTCATATTTAAAATCTGAATTTGAATGGTATTTTTTAAGTGCCGATAATTCTGATTTTTGTTCTTCAAAATCTCTGTTAATTTTTTCGGAAAAATTTGGATCAAGTCCCATGTTAGTAATAAATTTTTTAAGTCCGGTCTGAGAAAATCCTCTAATCGTTAAATCATATATTTTTTCCGGAATTCCAAAATTATTGTCAATTGGTTTAAGCGTACCATTTATTGCTGTTTTATAAGTATATTTTATGTCAAATTGCGTTGCAATCATAACTCCCATTGACCACGCAATTAAATATCTGTTATCATAATTGTTCAGTTGATTGAATTTAAAATCTGTTTCAAGAGAATTGTAATCATAAAACATCAAAACATCATAGTTTTCGGGATTTAGATGTTCAACAATTTTTTCATCCATTCCCCAGCCGTTAAAAAATATAATAATCTTATTGTTATCCTTCTTATTAAGCCATTTATATTTCATAATAACTAAATTATATCACAATTCTGCATTTTTAATTGACATTGAATCAGGAGTGTGGGTTAATAGATATAATAATAAATAGCATTGAGAGAAAAATGAATTCATTAGTTGAAAAAATAAAAGAACTAAAAAAAGAAAAAAATGCGGTTATCTTAGCGCACTGTTATCAAAATGTTGAAATAGATGAAGTTGCGGATTTTGTAGGAGATTCACTGTATTTGAGCAGAAAAGCAAAAGAAACGGATGCAGATATCATAGTTTTTGCAGGAGTTTCATTTATGGCGGAAACTGCAAAACTGCTTTCACCGAATAAAAAAGTTCTTTTGCCTCGTCTTGAAGCCGGTTGTTTTATGGCAAATATGATTAATATAGACCAGCTTAGAGAATTTAAATCATTGCATCCAAATGTACCTGCTGTATGTTATGTAAATTCAACGGCAGCAATAAAGGCTGAGTGTGAGGTATGTTGTACAAGTTCAAACGCTCTTAATGTAGTTAAAAATTTGGGAGTGAGCGAAGTATTATTTTTGCCGGATACATACCTCGGCAAATGGGTGGAATCCAAACTCGACGGAGTAAAAGTCACGACATATAACGGTTTTTGTCCGACACATTTGAGAGTCACTCCGGAAGATATGGATAAGGCTCGTGAAGAATATCCGAATGCAAAGATTCTTGCGCATCCTGAGTGTCACATGAAAGTTTCTGAGAAAGCAGATTATGTAGGAAGTACAAAAGAAATTATGGAGTATGTAGCAAAATCTGACGAAAAAGAATTTGTAATTTGTACGGAAAAAGGTGTCTTAGACAGACTGCAAAGAGATTATAAAGACAAAACTTTCTATCTTTTAAAGGATTCTCTGGTATGTTCTAATATGAAATGGAATACTTTGGACGATATATATAATGCTCTTTTAAGAGAAGAACACGAAATTGTTTTAGATGAAACAGTTTCTCAAAAAGCCATGGCATGTATAAACAAAATGTTTGAAATCACCCGCCCTGTACTTGCAAGATAGTATCAAACACACATTATTGAACATTTTTTCTTGTATTTATTTTTTATAATATTCAATATTTCTTGTCGAATTTCGTTTCTGTGATGCATAACAGATATTATAATAACATCCGGTTCTATGGAATTAATTTTTTCCCAAGAAACAATTTCATAATTTTTCAAAAATTGACCATGTCTTGAAGAATTTTTATCAAAAATACCAACAATATTAGAATCGGAAATATTAAACCAGTCTAAAAAACTATCAAGAAATAAACTTGCACCCCAGAATGCTATGCGTTTATTCTTCAATTTTTGCAGTTTTTTAAACAGTCTGTATTCTGTATGTATTGTTTTTGTATATTTTTTCTTAATTATATTTTTAACAAACCTTTTTTCAAATGGTTCATAAAAATACTTATATTCAAAAGACTTGTCATTACCAATTTCGCTAAAAATTTCGTACAATCTGTTAAAGTATTCTTTTTTATAATTCATACTGATTTTTTGATAAAACGGAAAATTTGCATTAAAAATATGTTTATAAAGAGCTTCTTTCATAACTTCGTATCTGCCGGTCTCTTTCATTATTTCTATAGCTTTTTTAGATTGTTCGGTCATAATTAATAATTTACTGTTATTGATTGTTGTTGAGGAATTTTGGTTTTGTTCAACCCGCCAATGATACATATACTCAGGAATAAGAACAATTTTATTAGTATTACATAAAACTTTTGTAATGAACGGAAAATCTTGATATGATGCTCCTTCTGTTTCTTCCATTCTTATATTATATTTATCCAAATAGGATTTTCTGTATAAACCAACCCATATCGATGCGTGAATGACAAAATACTCAGGATATTCAGAAATATCAAAAACTTGTCTTTTAGGAAATTTTTCATAATCTTGTTCCTTAAAAGACCATTTTTCATCTTGTTTTTCGGATTTATTTTGGGAATTATACTTATAAAAACCTGCTTTACAAACATCTGCATTTGATTCTTCAATTTGTGCAAACAATTTTTCATACATATCGGGTTCAATATAGTCATCTGATTCAATAATCCCGATATATTTGCCTTTTGCAATATCAAAACCTTTATTTATAGTTTTCCCGTATCCGCTATTTTCTTTATGAATAGGTATTATTCTGGAATCTTTTTGAGCATATTCATCAATGATTTTTCCGCAATCATCCGTTGAGCCGTCATCCAGCAGTATTATTTCCATGTCTTTAAATGTTTGATTAACGATACTATCAAGACACTGCCTCAAATATCTCCCAACATTATAAATCGGTACTACAACAGAAATCATTACCATGTAATATTTACTCCTAATATGTTTGTAAATATATCATAACGACCGTCATTTGTAAATTATAAAACTTTATTCATTAAAAATATCCGGCAAAAGCTCGACATCACTGTAATTCTTTTCTATTTCATCTTTTATAATTGAATAAGCTTTTTCGTGGTTACTCAATACCATAACAACAATTCCATCGGGCTTCAGTTCTTTTATGCTGTTAGGAGGATAAATTTTATAGTGTCCTATTGATTTTCCCCAGCTTGCTTCATTTTTGTCAACGATGCCCAAAATTTTATCGTTTTTTTCTTCTTCTTTGTTAAGTAAATTTTGAGCAAAAACACTTGCACCCCATAGCATTACAGTTTTGCTGCCTATAAAATTATCAAGATATTTGGGGGTTATGTGGTCTTTTCTTAATGCCGGTTTAAACATTTCCCATGAATTAGGTAATAGTTCTTTTAAATCATTAAGAAATTTTTCATATTGTTCATCACTGCATAACGAAACTTCCCATCTTACAGAAGTTATATACGATGATAGATAACCCTTTTTTAAATAATCATAAATTCCATTTTTAATCATAAAGTCTTTTAGATAAATGCTTGCCCTTACTATATCAGAGGCATGATTTGCTCTATAAGTTTGAACGCTTCCGGGGCGGTTGAATCTGTAATTAATAAGTTCTTCGTTTATTACTACAATTTTTTCCGCGCAAATATTAGCCATTTGCACAAAACACAAATCATCAGGGCCTGTTAAACTCGGAAATTTCAGTTTATTCTTAATTATCATTTCTCTTAAATATAATTTATTCCAGGGGCATGTGCCAATCATATCGAAAATATTTTCCGGATAATCTTTGTATGAAAAAGGTTTATTTATGGGTGTAACAGCCAAAAAGATTGGGAAATTCGGATTTTGTGTTTCGGTTATATTGCCGTCATCATCTACTTTTCTTGAACTGCAAACTGCAATATCTGCTTTGTGGAGTTCTGCCAAATTGTATAATTTTTCAAGCATTTCCGGTTCAAAATAATCATCTCCGTCTAAGAATTGTACGTATTTACCTTGAGCCTCTTCTAATCCTCTGTTTCTGGCTGAACCCGAACCTCCGTTAGGTTTTGAGATAACTTTTATTCTGTTGTCTCTTTCTTTATATTCGTTAAGAATATCTAAAGAACGGTCTTTTGAACCATCGTTTACACAAATAATTTCATAATCTGTGAATGTCTGATTCAATAAACTGTCCAAACAAATCCCGATATATTTTTCTATATTATAAACCGGTATAATGATAGAAATTTTAATCATATTACAAACTCCGCTCGTTTTGATAATAACATATCATATTCCTCCTTTGTTGTAAAATTTAAGTGTAAATGATAATATATTTCAGGGAGTGATGATTAAAATGGCAGCAGGCTTTGAACAACTGGAAAAAGAATTTAATGAAAACAAAATAGGGACTCAAAACCTTGGTGACTATCTTGTTGATAAAATGATAAAACAAGAGATAAATCTTCTTCTCATAAAAAAGAGAGCGGAAGCCAAAAAAAGAAAATTGACAGCAAATATTTTAATATACCATAGAGCGCATTGGGCAATGGACTCGGTATATCAAGAACTTGTAAAAGCCGGATTTGAAGTTACAATTATTATAACTCCGGCAATGGAAATACATGAAGATTTGCGTCAAGGGGAATCACAAGCAAACTTTGAATTTTTTAAAAACCTTGGATATAACGTAATAGAAGGATGTGATTTTAATACAGGTACTTTGTACGATATAAAAAAGAATCTGCCGGATTTAATTTTCTATCAAACCCATTGGATGTGTGATTATCCGGAAGAATACAATATAAAAGGATTATATAATAAAACTCTTTGTGTGAGTATACCTTATGGCCCCTATGTGGCAAATATTCAGCAAGAACAATTCAATCAAGAGTTTCACAGATACGTATGGCTTAATTGTGCAGAAAATATTGTTGCCCAAAAAATGTCGGAAAAATATGCTAAAAATTGCGGAAGCAATGTTGTTGTGACCGGATATCCCAAAATTGATAAATTGTATGACTCAAAAACGACTTTTGAAGGTTGGAAGAATTTTGAAAACAAAAAAATAATTTGGGCGCCGCATTATTCTATAAATACCGGCTGGGAAATAAATTATGCAAACTTTCATATTTATTACAGAAACTTTTACGAGTTTGTAAAAAACAATCAAAATATTGATATGGTATTAAAGCCTCATCCTATATTGAAAAGCAGATGTATTCAAACGGGAACTCTGAGTGAAGAAGGATATGAAAATTATGTAAACAGTTGGCAAAACCTTCCGAATGGAGCATATTATGCCGGTGGTAACTACATGGGAGTTTTTAAAACCTCAGATGCAATGATATTAGATAGTTTAGGGTTTATAATCGAATATCTTTATACTAAAAAACCTATTTGTTTTATAAATAAATTTTCTTCAAAAGAAGAATTAAAAGAACATTTCAATGAATTTGGGCAGCTTGCAATAGAACAATGTTATATTGCGCAAAATTGGAATGATATAGAAAAGTTTATTAATGATGTTATAATAAATGGTAATGATTCTATGAGAGAAAAGCGTGAAGATTTTTATAATAAGTATTTAAAAATCAATGAAGGGCACGTTGGCAGAAGTATTGTAGAATACGTACAAAAGGAATTAGGAATAAAATGACAAAGTTTATTTTTGATTTAGACGGAACTATAACTAAACAAGAAACATTGCCGATTATTTCGAAACACTTTGGGATACAAGAAGAAATTGATACTCTTACAAAAGAAACAATCAAAGGAAATGTTCCTTTTGTTGAGTCTTTTATAAAACGTGTTTTTATTTTGGGAAAATTACCCATAAACGAAGTATCAAATTTGTTGGAAAAAGTAGAGCTTTATCCTAAAGTGATTAAATTTATATCCGAAAATAAAGAAAATTGTATAATTGCAACAGGGAACTTGGAATGCTGGGTAGAAAAACTTGTCGCTAAAATCGGATGCAAATGTTATTGCTCCGACGGTTTAACAGAAAAAAATCAAGTTGTAAAACTGACAAGAATTTTAAGAAAAGAAAACATTGTATTAAAGTTTAAAACAGACGGTGAAAAAGTAGTATTTATAGGTGACGGAAATAATGATGTGGAAGCTATGCGTGAAGCTGATATTTCAATAGCTTCCGGTATGACACATTTTCCGGCAAATAGTGTTTTGTCTGTTGCGGATTATTTAGTATTAAATGAGGAGGCGCTATGCCGGCAGCTAAATCAGTTATTATAAGTTGCGCAGGAATAGGTTCAAGGCTTGGACTTGCGACAACAAAAGCTTTGATAAATATTAACGGAAAATCGCTTATACGACATCAACTGGAATTATTTAAAGATGTCGAAGACATTAGAATTGTGGTCGGATATCAAGCTAATGATGTTGTTGATGAAGTTAGAAAATACAGAGAAGATGTTATTTTTGTATATAATCACAGATATTTTGAAACAAAAACCGGTGCAAGTTATTACTTGGGCGCAAAAGACGGAAATGAATATGCAATAGAGTATGATGGTGATTTACTTGTTCACCCTGATGATATAAAAACACTTCTTAACCAAGACGGCGAATGGATAGCTTATGCGGATAAAATGTCAGACGATGCGGTATATGTCAAAACCGATGAAAACGGTAATGTTCTTGCCTTCTCAAGAGAACAGGGTGATTACGAATGGACAGGTCCTTGTTGTATAAAAAAAGATAAGTTAAAATATTCTTCGGGACATGTATTCAATCAGCTTGAACCGTATCTGCCGATTAAGGGCATAAAAGTAAGAGCTTGCGATATCGATACCTATGACGATTACCAAAGAGCTTTGGAATTTATAAAAGGATGGTAGTATGAACAATAAAAATGCACTGGAATTTTTTTCAAAGATGACCGCAATTGCTAAAGATAATCCCAATTGTGTAAAAATGGCAAAAAATACTGATTACACTCCTATTGATGCAGAATTTATTTTGAATTACTCTGATAAAAATACCGAAATTCTTGATTTGGGCTCCGGAACGGGCTTAATAATAAATAAAATATTTGATAAAGTTAAATCAATAGATTGCATTGAACCTTTTAAAGAATTTTCCGCTCATATAATTAATTCTGATAATATTTCTGTAAATAATATAAATATAATTGATTTTGATACTGAAAAAACATACGACATTGTTTCAATTTTTGGTCTCATTCAATATTTTAATCAAGATGAAACCAGAGAAATTTACAAAAAATGTTTAAAATGGTTAAAACCTAAAGGTAAAATTATTATTAAAAATCAATTTGGAATAAACGATGATGTTTTAGTGGAAGGTTATTCCGAAGAACAAAAAACAGATTATTTTTCCCAGTATCGTTATATAGAAAAAGAAATTAATATGCTAAAAGACATAGGATTTAAAGATATAGAGACTTTTGATATTTACCCTCCGGAAGCTAATCGTTGGGAAAATACACATTTCTATGCAATTGTCGGAAATAAGTAAATAACTATTGAGCGTGCGGAAAAAATTTGTAATTTTTCCGCCAGACTCTATTTTTTAATTTTTTTATAAATATAAATGAATGCCGCAACTGTCAGAATCACTCCGATTGGTTCTGCGTATTTGTACGGGATGTTGAACCCTATTTTTTGGTTAAATATAAATGTCATTGTTATAAATACATAGAATAAAGCAGGAATAAGCGTTACCCAATAATTTTTCTTTTCTTTTGCAAGAAATATCGCAGCACATGCCAAAGTCGGAATCGCAATCAGTTGATTAAAGAATGTAAAATATCTCCATATTAAACTAAAACTGCCTGAATTTGTTTTTGCCCAAATAAGAATTCCTAACACTGTGCAAACAATAGGAATTACTATTAAAAGTCTGTTTGCAATCTTTTTTTGTTCAAGATTTAAAGCATCTGCAATTGTTATTCTTAATCCTCTTAATGCCGTATCACCGGACGTTATCGGAAGAATTATTATAGCCAGAGTTACCATAAACGCAAGGTTAAAAGGTACAAACTTGTTAGCTATAATATTAACGACATTTACAGTACCAATCATATTTGAAGGAACAAGATTAAGACTGTAAACATCCATAGCTGCAGCTGCCCAAATTATTGCAATTAATGATTCAACACACATCATTCCGTAAAAAATACGTCTACCGTCTTTTTCATTATTCACAGTTCTTGATATTATAGTTGCCTGTGTCGAATGAAATCCGGATAAGAGTCCGCAGCTCACCGTCATAAAGAACATTGGTAAAATCGGTAATCCTTCCGGATGCATATTAAATTTTTCAAAAGAAAAATTCTCTAAATTCACTCCGTTTGTGATAAAACCAAATAATACCATGCCGGTTCCGAGGATTAACATTAAACCTAAAATCGGATAAAATTTTCCGATTATTTTATCTATAGGAAAAAGAGTTGCTATGACAAAATAAGCTAAAATTACTATGTAGCTCATAAGTACAGTCAGATTTGTTATAACAAAATCTTTTATTCCGAAAAATCTTTCAACAAACAAATCTCCGGCTGTGTATACAAACACTGTAGCAAGCAGCAGAAGCATTACGGCAACAATTACCATAAATATTTTGAAAGCGTGTTTGCCTAAATATTTATGAATTAGTCCTGTAATTTGTGCTCCCTTGTTTCTCATAGAAAGCATGCCGGCAAAGTAATCATGAACTCCTCCTGCTAATATACATCCGGCAGGAATTAGAATAAAAGCTATCGGCCCAAATAAAATTCCTTGAATGGCGCCTATAATAGGTCCCATGCCAGCAATGTTTAAAAGATGAATAAGTGCATTTCTGTTTTTTGAAAGCGGAACAAAATCAACTCCGTCATAATTAGCATTAGCAGGAGTTTGTCTTTCGTCCGGTGAAAACAGGTTTTCGACATATCTTGAATAAAAAATATACCCGAATAATAATATTAAAATTCCTAAAACAAATGTAATCATGACAACATTATATATCTAATAAACTTAGTTGTTTAGTAAAATGTTTTTTTAAAAAAGAAGGTCTGTGATATTTTGTAAGTCCGTATTTATCAATAGCTTTTATGTGCTCTTGAGTTAAGTATCCGGCATTTTTTGCCCAATTATACATAGGAAATTCTTCATGCAGTTTGAGCATGTATCTGTCTCTTGTTACTTTTGCCAGAATGCTTGCCGCCGCAATTGAAGCCGATTTGGAATCACCTTTTATTATGTATTTTTGCGGATATTTAAAATTTTTAATCAATTTATTTCCGTCAACAAGAACCAAGCAATTATCATTTTCTATAATTTCCGAACAAGCAATATTCATGGCTTTTAGTGACGAATTCAAAATGTTATACTTTTCTATTTCATCAACTTCCACGCAAACAATTTTATTTAAAGTGTTATTGATAATTATGTTATAGATTGATTCTCTTTTTTTAGGGGTTAATTTTTTAGAATCGTTTAGAATTTCCAAATCTTTAATGAGTCCGTCTGTAATCTTATCAAAACAAACTGCTGCCGCATAAACACCTCCCGCAGCAGGGCCTCTTCCGGCTTCATCTGTACCTATAACAGTTGTTCTGAATTGTTTATCAAAATCAAATAATTCTTTTGCTGTCATTCTTTTACGCTTCTTATTCCTCTTGTTATAGCTTCTAAAATTCTTTTGACTTTTACAATTTCTATGCCGTCGAATTTTTCCTGAACATCATTTGCTTCCGGAATTATTATACGCTTAAATCCCAGTTTTTGAGCTTCGTTAATGCGTTTTTCAATGTGATTAACAGCTCTTATTTCTCCGGATAATCCAAGTTCTCCAACGATAGCTGTTTGCAGATCGAAAACAACATCTCTTACACAAGTAACTATTGCAAGTGCAATTCCCAAGTCTGCAGCCGGTTCGTTAACATCAATTCCGCCTATAACATTTACATATACATCTTGCTTTGAAAGATTTAAACCTATTCTTTTTTCAAGTACGGCAAGTATTTGAAGTACTCTTCCCGTATCGACACCATTTGCGACTCTTCTTGGTGCAGGATATGGAGTTGTTCCGACAAGTGCTTGAATTTCGACCAAAAGCGGACGGGTGCCTTCACTTGTTACAATAATTGTGCTTCCGGGAGTTTGGGTTTGATTATACTCTTTTAGAAATAATTCACTCGGGTTGATAACCTCTGTTAATCCTTTTGAACTCATTTCAAAGATACCGACTTCTGATGTATTACCAAAACGATTTTTTATAGAACGTAAAATTCTATATGTTTTATATTTATCGCCTTCGAATTGTATTACTGTATCAACCATGTGTTCAAGAACCTTAGGGCCTGCAATATTTCCTTCTTTTGTTACGTGCCCGATTACAATAATCGAGACGTTTTGAGATTTTGCTATGCGCATAAGAGAATTACAGCATTCTCTTATCTGTGATACACTTCCTGCCGAACTTTGAATTTCTGTTGTATAAATCGCTTGAATACTGTCAACAATAACTAAATCCGGACGCAGTGTTTCTATATGTTTTTTAATAAGTTCCAAATTCGTTTGAGGGTATATGTAGAGATTTTCAGATTTTACTCCAAGTCTTTCGGCTCTCAATTTAACCTGACTTGCAGATTCTTCTGCCGAAATATAGAGAACGGTTTTTTCATTTTTACAGAGTTCGCCGGATGTTTGAAGTAAAATTGTAGACTTACCTATTCCGGGGTCTCCGGCGATTAGGACAAGTGAACCTTGAACAATTCCGCCTCCAAGCACTCTGTCGAATTCAGAGATGTTTGTAGAAAGTCTTATTTCAGAATTCATTTCTATTTCGGAAAGTTTCATCGGAGGAACAGAATCAACAACATCAACTTTGACGGTTGATTTCAAAGCGGAAGAATCAATTTCCTCTATAAAAGACCCCCAGCTGCCGCATTCCGGACATTTCCCCAAATATCCCGCAGTTTCATATCCGCAATTCTGGCATACATATTTTGATTTAATTTTTGCCATAAACGTATTCTATCATATTAAGTGGTTTTGTAAAGAATTTCAGTTTTGAAGCACCTTCTAAAATTTATTGGTTCGGTTAAAACCAAACCCTACGCACTATACCAAACCTTAAAATTTTTAATATCTTCAAATAGTTTTGAATAATTTCCGTTAAAACTTATAGCTCTGTCGTCTATATAAAGAAAAGCCGGTTGTTTTTCGCTTGTTACATCTGTTATAAACTTATCCAAATCATTTTCTATAATCCATTTACATGCAAGGAGTTTATTTCTTGATGTAAATAATTTTATTTCATATTCTAAATACAATTTTTCTAATAATTCTTTTGCACCATCTCTAATTGGCGGAATAAAATCATTATTATAATCTCCATGATAAGTGTTTAGAACACCATCTAAATCTATTAATAATGTTTTTTTAAATTCTTTCATATAATAATTATCACTTATAAATTATATTTTATAACTTATAGCATGATTATATTTATAAATCAATATTTATATACTTATAAGTATGGATAAGAAAACTTTACTAAAAAGATTCGGCAAAAATGTTAAAATTGAGCGTATAAAAAAAGACTTAACACAAGAACAACTTGCCGAAATAATGAATGTTTCTCAAAATTATGTGGCAAATATTGAAGGCGGAAAAGCCAATATGTCTTTAGGCAAAGTTTTAGAATTATCCGAGCATATCGGCACTAATATTAATACTTTATTGAATTTTAATACTCAAGACGATTGAAATATATGCACCCTGTGAGGAAGTAGGGTGCATCGTTTTGACGCACCTTCTAAATTTTATTGGTTCGGTTAAAACCAAACAATAACTACTTCAGGCTAATCGCCTTCGCAATGACAGGACTTGTTTATTTTACTGTAACATTGTATATAGTTATCTTTTATAATAATTCATGGTATAATTAAGCCATGCTAAGACAGGTTGCGCCGATTGCGCTGTTACTAATTTCAAATATATTTATGACATTTGCGTGGTACGGACATTTAAAATTCCGCAGTATGCCTCTTTTAATTGTTATTCTTGTAAGCTGGGGAATTGCATTTTTTGAATACTGTTTTCAAGTTCCTGCAAATAGAATCGGGTATGAATGTTACAACGCAACTCAATTAAAAACTATTCAGGAAGTTATTACTCTGCTTGTATTTTCCTTATTTTCGGTTTTTTATCTTAAAGAGCAATTCAAATGGAATTACCTTGTCGGTTTTATTTTTATAATTTTGGCGGTATTCTTTATATTTAAAAAGTAAAAATGTCTTTTTAAATCTTACATTCCGTCAAAGTTACCGGCTAAAATTCTTATAGCTTTTGCTTCTGCTTGGTCAGCTTTTGCAAGAACTGATTCCATGCCGGAATTATCCCAAGTTTTTTGAATATTTGCGGCTCTTTGAGAAGGAATATAACTTCTCTTATTTGAGTCTTTTGATGTATTTGTCTTTATTTTATTATTTTGTGACGGAATATAATGATAATTATCTCTGATATTTTTCTTATCGGAAGGTATTACGTTTTTCTGAGAAGGTATATAGGTATAATTGTCGATAGGTGTTTTTTCGTATTGCTGTACAGGCATGGCTTCAAAATTAACACCTTCTTCTCTGCCTCTGTGGGCTACATTCTGTTGATTAGATACGGCTTGTTTTTTTATTATTGGCATTTGCTGCTGCATTTTAGCTGTTTGTATTGCTATCATTCTTTCTTGTAAGTCCTCCTTTGTATAATTTTTTTGTTCTTTTTTATTTGCTTTTATTTCGTCTTCTTTCATCGCATCATAAGGACGGCCGAAAATTGCGGTTGTTGCCTTTGTTAGCGCGCCGCCTAAAAGTCCCATTGAAAGTAATCCCCATATTCCGAATCTCATCGGAATACCGACAATATTTCTTGGCAGATTTTTCATTTTATAAAAGCTGCTGGTTACCATATTACCTGTATTATATCCGTCAAATCTGCCTAAATCCCAGTTTATGAATCTAAAGAACTTTCTCACTCCTTTTGTTAAGAAGTTTTGTCCTTTAACGGTTTCAAGTTCTTTAATTTGTGCTTTAGCAAGACGGACTGCCTTATCGTGTTCAGCTTTTGTAGCGTATTCTCCGGCTTTATTTTTCTTATTAACAGTATCCAAAATTTCTCTGCATTTTTCTACATTTTCTTTTGACATACCCGCGTTTTGCGCTCCGCCCAAAGTATGCATCATTCTGAGTGCAAGAGGGAATGTAAATACCCAAGAAACAGATTCAACCAAGTTATTAGCCAACGTTCCCACCTTCTCATTTTTATCTGCTTTTTTTGTATTAATAGCAGCTTCAACAAGAAGGGGAGCAATAAATAAAAGTATTCCGACTTTTCCGCCGCCAAAAGTTAAGCCTCTGTGAATCATTTGGGTCATTTTGGACATAAATCTGCCGGTTGCGGTTTTTGCGCCATCTCCCATGCTGTGTAATTTATTATAGATTTCATCACATCCGATTGTTCTTTCAAACGGTTTTGTAATAGGTCCAAGCCAGCCAAAATGACCGGCTCCTATTCTGACTCTTCCGGATACTTTTTTTGTTGCTTCTTCTACGTCTTTTATGTACTTGCCGTATTGGTCTTCTTTTATGAGCTTAATTTGTTCTTTTTTAAGTCCCATTTCTTTTAGTATTTCATCTTTTGTAGCCCGAACAAAATCTTCGGCGGCAAGAATTTTATTGATTTCTTTTTCGTCTTTTCCGAGTCGTTTCAGTAAAATATATGAATCAACTTTTTCTGCAGGAATTCCGGCTTTTTGTGCTAATTCTTTTTCAAGTTTGTTAGCGCCTATAGTATGTCCTTTTGTTCCTTCACAGTAATATCCGTCAGAATCTAAGTGGTAAGAATCGGCAATTTTTATAAAATCCTGCACAACTTCTTGTTTTTGGTTAAACATCTGTGTTCTTGCCATTGGCCACTCGGGCATTGTCGGGGTATCACGCATACCTCTTAATATTGCACTATTTTGTACAACTCTCCCTCCTCCTTTTTTCAATGATTTTATACCATTTAAAACTGTTTGAACGGGTTTATTTTGTACAAATTTTGATTCTTCTATTTTATCTCCGGTATTGGCAATTTTTTGAAGCAAACTTCCTTTGTATTTTCCTCCGCAAGCATCACGATATGCATCAAGAGCAACGCAAGCACCGAGCCAACTGCCGATAATCGTTAACGGATGTTCTACAAAAGGTTTAATAATCATCTCATAAGGAAGTGACCAAAACGGATTTTCTTCCATCATGTCTGAAAAACTCTTTCTTTCCTCGTTTTGAACATAATAGTCAGGTATCTTTATTTTGGGCTGCGACGGCATAGGAACTTGCCCATGCCTGTTTGGTGCATAATTATAGTTATTATAATCAATATTTTGATTAATTTGAGACACGATTATAAACCTTTATAAACCTAACTAAATATATAAAGACTTTTTCTTTTCAAAAATTGCTATAAAATCATGGTTTTCGGCAGTTTTTGTAATAAAACTTAATAAATGAAAATAATCAATGTAATATAAACAATGGATAGCTTGGAAATACATATTATGTTAGAATGACTCTGTATGAGGAATTATAAAAAAAGAACTTTGGCACTGATTCTTGCTTCTACGATTACGATAGCAGGTTCTTTTGGTGCGGAAAATTATAAAAACAGCCTCATGAAATTGGATTTTAAATCGGTTAATAATTCAGTTGTAGCTACTTTTCATACAAAGACACAGTATGAAAGTAAAATTAATTTAGTTAAGACGGCATCTGATACATATATAGCAACGCTTCCTGATACAAACAGTGAAATTTCCTCACCAAGTATGGGACGACATATTAAAAGTGTTGATATTAAAACAATGCCAAAAACAACTAATAGCAGCGGATATACAAAAGTAGTAATTAAAACGGACTCAAATATACCAATGGAAGCAGTAACGGCGATATATCTGCCGCCAAAACCGGTTCAATCAATTCCGGATAAAAAGCAGGAAACAAACAAAGTTGAACCTCCAAAAACATTACCGGAAGAAATTACTGAAACCGTTACACAAAATAATATACCGGAAAATAAACCGGTTTCGAAAACTCAGCTAAACGGTACAAGCAGTGCAAGAGTAAATAATACAAACATTCCTCAAACTTCTTTAGTAAAAGAAAAAGAAAATAGTAGTGTTACTCCGGTTACTTCGTCAAAAAAAGCTTCTAAAAAATCGAGTTCAGAATTTAATATTGCACAAGCGTTTCCGTACATTTTCGGAGGTTTAATAGTATTTTTACTTGTTATGGTAATTTATGTTCAGAGTAAAAAGAAAATGGCGGAAGTCGTCGGAGAAAATATGGATTTTGATTTTGATGACAGCGAAGAAAAAAAGATTGATAAAAAAAGTTCTCCCAAGAAAAAAAAGCAAGTAAAAGAAAAAAAATATACTGCTCCGATTACGCAAAATTTGAATAAAGTTAATATGATAACCGGTAATATTCAAAAGAATGAACCTGAAGAAAATATTGAGCCGGAAGAAGATAATACACCACCTATGATGGTTGATTTAGATGAACTTTATCAAGAAAAAACAAATAAAGTAAAAGCAGAAGACAATCAAAAAACAGAAATTACCGATGAAGAACTTGATGATTTAGCTGATTTTCTAAATGATTTTTCTTTTGAAGAAGAAATAGAAGAACAAGGGAAACAAGAAATAAATGAAGAGTCACTTTATAATGAAGAGCTGTTTAACCAGATTATGAATGATAAAAACATTCATTTTACAAAATCTGATAAGACAAAAATTCAACATCTTTTGAAATCCGAAATTACAGAAGAAACGTTAGAGAAAGTTCTTAATAAAGTTTCAATACCAATAAAACCGCAAAGACCTTCAAAACAAAATATTTTGGAAAATCTGCTCACAACTTATTCAATAGAAAGAAACATCACGTTTACAGAGAGTGATGTTGAAATCCTCAAAAAATTAATATCGGTTGAAATAGATCCTTCTTTTGTAACAGATCTTCGTACAAATTCAAAAAGAACCGAAATTGTTTCAAAAGAAATTTTATCATCAAATAATGAATATAAAAAACCATCCGAACCAAAAGTTTTACATGTAAAAGATGTTCTGCCGGATATGGCTGCTGAAGTAAAAAAACAAGGAAATGCTCAAATTGTTTTTGAAGTAAAGCCGGATGTAGTGTACTTTGATGACAGTTATGATGTAAGCACATTACATATTTCAGAAACTTTACCGGACTTTAACAATGCAAAAGACGATAACAAATTTAAACCCTCGTATAAAGAAGATCTTGTTGCTTCCGGTTATGAATTTGAAACTTTGCATATAAAAGACAAAATGCCGGAATTATTGAACATAGATAATTATAAAGAACCTGTAATAAATAAAAGTACAGCAGAAGACGAAAAAACAGATACGGAAGTTCTTTTAAATAATATACAAAATGTAACATTCAAGCCTTTCTACGACGGAACGGAAGACCGAGTATTTTTTGAAACAGAAGAAATTATCTCGGAGCAAATAAAACAACCGCAGATTTCACAAACAAATGTAAATAATAAAGTCTATAACAGAGCAAACAGTGATGCAAAAAAATTGCTTGAACTTATTGAGCAGCAGCAAATCAAAAGACAACAAAAATCTGAAGAACAGTCGGATTTC
>CADBPN010000092.1 GCA_902796585.1 uncultured bacterium | reverse complement strand
TTCCAACAAATTATGCAAGAATCTTTCTTCTACGGTGCTAACAGATTCGGTAACAATTTCATCGCTTAATATCGAATTTCATAACCGCTTACCCGCTTACAAAAGTATTTACCACCTAGATTTACCCCTACATTTACCCCAAAAACACATAACTCTCTTATATAATCTTACATCTTACACAATTTTTAGCCCCTTTGGTTTTTACCGTCAGGGGTTTTATTTTTGATTTAGATATTATCAGCAACAAGTTCATCAATTTCCTCTTTTGTCATTTCATTTAAAGTCTTTCCGAGATAACTTTTTACGGTATTTTGCCCATGAATATAACACTCGCGAGTATATCCGTTAACATGAGTACCATCTTCTCTTGTATAGCCGCTTACCGGATAAACTCCGGGACATACATCATTTCCCGTATGAACTTCTTTTGGGGCATTCATTTTATAGCGGCGAGGTTTTGCATAATATTGCTGGTCAAATTTTTTACGCCTTTCTAACGACAACATAGATTCTGCGTCGTGAATTTTTTTTGAACCGATTCTTGTTCCGATAGAATAACAAGTACCTATTTGATTTTCGGTATTATCTATCATCACCTTGTAATCATCCAAATTTACATAATTTGTAATTTTATCAGGGTAAATCGTATAGTTTGGTTTAATTAAATCTTTTGTGCCGTAAGCGTTAAAAGTAACAGTATTAACATCAAACAAAGCACCGACAATTTGCGCCAAACTTCCGCCAAGAGAATGACCTGTTAAATATATTTTTGCATTTGGAAATTGCTGACGAACTTTCATATAAACAGACACTGCATCCCAAGCTTGTTTGGGAAGATTACCTAAAAACATCTGCCTATCACTTTCTGCAAGGTCTTTTAATTCGTCTGTGCCTCTATAGGCAATGATAACATTTTCACCATTTCTAATAACAGAAGATGAAAATCCTGATTTGGGATTTACATAGTTGTTTGTCGCCTGATAATTTGCAGGCAGCGTTAAATTTTTGCCATAACTATATATGGCGCATTGTTTTAAGTTTTCATGAAAATCAATTTCATTCATATTTTTCTCCTTTTACTTTTTTGTACTACATAGTAAAATAGAACTATGAATAAATGGATTTATAGTTCTATTTCACTTAATCTTTTTGCGTTTTTAAGTTTTTTAAGTATTATATGGACCTGGGAGCCATTCTGGTCAGTTATGCTTGATGAAGGAACAGGACGCGGCGGAATTATAGGATTTGTTTTTTTACCGATTAGTTTTATATGTGCTTGTACATTAATTGGTTTATATTTAATTGAAATTCTTGTATTTTTTCTCTGCAAAAAATATGCTTTTTCTTTTCCTTATAAACAAATACGATACAAAATAATGTATTATTTTTGTTTCTATATTGGGATTTTTTGGACAACTTGGTTAGGATTTTTTGCTCTACATTCGCTTGTTACAGAATCTTTAAAATCTTTAATAAAGCTATTTATTTAGCTTAATATTTATTTAAAACTTTATTTTTTTGTACTACATAGTAAAATAGAACTATGAATAAATGGATTTATAGTTCTATTTCACTTAATCTTTTTGCGTTACTGGGAATAATTTATACGACTATATTTCAGATAATTATTATGTTAGACCCGGAAGAATACGGAGATATATTAGGTTATTATTGGTTTTGTAGTGGTCCAATATGCTTTTGCATTATGTTATTGGGATACATTACAGAAATCATTATTTATAAAAAATCTCCAAATAAAGCGTTTCTATTCCCATACATCAAAATTAAATATAAATTTTTAAAAATAATTTATTATTTATTTTTCTACTACGGTTTATTGTATGGAGCTGGTTTTATAGTATTTATATCAATTATTTTTGCATTTATTACTGCACCTATAAACAATTTTATTTTGTACAATATTCTTTTAAACAATATGTAACATAAGAATTAAAAACTTTATTTTTTTTGTACTACATAGTAAAGTAGAACTATGAATAAATGGATTTATAGTTCTATTTCACTTAATCTTGTATCTCTACTAAGCATTGTTAATTTTCTTTTACTCAAGTTTTATCCATTTGATTCACAAATTGGTGATATTATTGGTTTTATTTACTTTTTTGCAAATTTTATTTTATTTGTTTTTTGCATTATTGGATATATTATAGAATACATTTTATATAAATTACAAAAAAATATTGCGTTCCAATTTCCATATAATAAAATAAAATATTTTAAATACCTATACTACCCAATATTTCTTTATGGACTACTTAAATTAATTACCACTAGTATCCCTTATGGAATTGTATGGATTAAAAACCCTTCATATTCACCAATGGATGTTTTTGTAAAACTGGTATTATTTGGAATATAGATGTTTAACTATGACTTCAAAGAGATAATAACATTTTTCTCCTTTTATTTTTTTGTACTACATAGTAAAATAGAACTATGAATAAATGGATTTATAGTTCTGTTTCACTTAATCTTTTTGCGTTTTGGGGGCTTTTTTACACTTTAGTATTTTTA
The DNA here is from genome assembly GCA_902796585.1 of uncultured bacterium. Taxonomy (GTDB): domain Bacteria; phylum Cyanobacteriota; class Vampirovibrionia; order Gastranaerophilales; family Gastranaerophilaceae; genus CAG-196. The sequence goes on along the minus strand of CADBPN010000092.1, from coordinate 4,465 downwards.
GCGGTTATGCATACTGACCCTCAAGAATATGGAGATGTTATAGGTTTTCTTTGGGTAAAGATGAATATAATATGTTTATTTTTGCTATTTTGTGGATATTTACTTGAGGTATTAATTTATAGATTTTGTTCCCAAAGATCGTTTAGTTTTCCTTATAAAAAAATAAAGTCATTACTTTTAAGAATAATATATTATATTCTTTTTTATATAGGTTTATTTATCGGTTGTGGTTTTTTAGTACTATGTACAATTTTTATGTACTAATAATGTTTTAATAAAAAATTCTCCATTTTTTCTCCTTTTACTTTTTTGTACTACATAGTAAAATAGAACTATGAATAAATGGATTTATAGTTCTGTTTCACTTAATCTTTTTGCGTTTTTAGGTTTTATTAGTCTGCTGATTTTTATAAAACCAATACTTGAAATAATATCTATCGGTGGCAGTACTTTGACCGATATTATTGGATTTGGCTATTTACCTTATAGCTTAATTTTCTTCTGTCTGTTATGTTTTTTTTACTTAATTGAATTTATAGCATATTCATTATTAAAACGTTATACATTTATTTTTCCTTATCCGCAAAAAAATTTTAAATACGTATATTATTTCATATTTTATATTGGATTGATTTGGGGTAATGGAATAGTTATATTTTTACTATTGTATCTTTTAACCTATGTAAAAGATTTTATATTTGACATAATCAAATACTTTTTATAGTAAAATAAAACTATGAAAAAATGGATTTATAGTTCTGTTTCACTTAATCTTTTTGCTTTTTTAGGTTTTTTAAGTATTATATGGACCTGGAAGCCATTCTGGTCAGTTATGCTTGATGAAGGAACAGGACGCGGCGGTACCATAGTCTTTGTTTTAATACCGATTAGTTTTATATGTGCTTGTACATTAATTGGTTTATATTTAATTGAAATTCTTGTTTTTTTTCTCTGCAAAAAATATGCTTTTTCTTTTCCTTATAAACAAATACGATACAAAATGATGTATTATTTTTGTTTCTATATTGGAATTCTTTGGACAACTTGGTTAGGATTTTTCGCTCTATATTCACTTGTTATATATGCGTTAAAATCTTTAATAAAACTATTTATTTAAATTAATATTTCTTTAAAACTTTATTTTTTTGTACTACATAGTAAAATAGAACTATGAATCCATTTTTTTATAGTTCTAGTTTACACAGTACACTGTTTTTACAATAAAATATACAACTGATTGTGCTTAAGCAGTGTATCTTATTCCTTTATCATCTGCATGATATATCCAGTCCATACGTCCTGTACCATCTGTCGAAACAGAAGGACTTCTGAAATAATCAACTCTTTGTCCTTGTGGTAAATTTACAGAATTTCTGCGCGCCCAACGATTTACAAACCCAGTGTTACGATCCACCATTGCAAAATCCGTTGTTAATATATCAGCCGGATGTGTAAAAGGAATGTCAAGCTTTCCGCCGATTGCACCACCTTTTACGGCTGCGGCTCCCCTTGCTCCTCTTGATGCATTGTATGCTCCATTTGCACTACTTAGCTTCTTATATACAATTGAACCATCTGTTCCGAGCGTACCCAGTTTTTTAAAACCTAATAAAAGTAATTGTTCTACTCCTGTTCCTATCATTTTAATCCTCGCTTTCTTTATTTTCTGTGTTATACTCTTTTTCTAAGCAACAAAACTAAAAGCCTCCTAGTGCCTTAATGTATCTGTTTTTCTTTGCTTTTTTGTTTAATATCCCTTGTGTATATATAAAGTATTTTGCGAAGAAAAAATTGCCTGAGGTAAACGCACAATTTTTCTTTTCTATTCTATTTAGTATTGTGATTGAGTTTGAGCCACTTTATCAAAGCCCAAAATTTATCTTTACATTTCGTTACAAATACGCATTTTGTTAAGATATATTACAAACTTATTATTTTTATTTATATAGAGGGACTTTAAAAGTCCCCCCGTTTTTAACTATATTTTTACTGATTTATCCAAACCGACACCTTTTGAATACTTAACAAGTAATCTATATGCAATTTCAGATTGTTTTTTGTATGCCGAATAATTTTCATCACCTTCTGATGAAAGAATTTTTAGCATACACCTTGAAATTACGGCTTGTTTAAAGATTTCCTCCAAGTGTTCCGGTATTAATATTACATCACTGTCATTTTTTAGTGAAAAAATCTCATTTCCGTCTGCATCCTCGCCTATCGCAAGAGTTAAGTAATCTATAGATATTATTGTTTTTTGTTCGGGAGACGGATGAAAAATAATTTTATCCCCTTTTATATAAAATCCTGCAGGAATGCCGCTTTTTTGTTCCAAAGCATTTGGATTCACTATCAGTTTCAAATTATTTGAATTACACTTTACACAATAGTTATCAAATTTGTCTTTAATAATAAGTCCTTGAGGAATTTGATATGTATTAATACCCGGCATTGTCACGATTACATGAGTTCTTTCTCTAAAAGAAAACGGATAAGAATACAATATCTCTGTTACCGCCTTGTTTAAATCCACAACCAGCGGCTTTTCGAATTCACCGCCGCTCACTGCATCGCTATCATACATTGACCACTCTTGCGAAGCGGCTGCATTATAAAGTTCTAAAAATGTTAATGTCATAATGTTTCTCCTTTAAAATTTTAATTACACAATTCTTTTACGTCATAATTTGAAAACTTCCGTAAATATGACTCTACGGAAGTTCCAAACCCATCTTTTTCAATTATTTTACCGTTCGATTTAAGGTATTTAGAAACAGAACCGGCACCTTTTAGGTGTGCTGCGGCAAGCAGTCCTGATTGAGTTATCACATAGCCGTTTATTATTTTCCCGACAAAATGATTCGCCCCTACTGCTTTTAAATACCTCCACTGTTTTTTCTTAAAAATAATTTGAGCATTTTCTTGTGCGGTCGGATTATTCAAAAAATCTTGAATGGATTTTACACCGTCACGACCGGTAAAAATTCCGCTCCAATCATTATTATATTTTCCTGACGGCTTTTTATAATATCCCGCATCAATAAGAGCAGCTTCTCCCATTTGATACTTTCCCGCATAACCGTATTTATTAAATGCTTTATAATTACCTCCGGACTCTCTAGCCCCGAGGTCATTTAAAAATTCTTTATAATTTTTCATTTTTATAGCTCCTTGTTTTGTAATGGTTAAGTAAGTTCATTCATTTTAATTTATTTACCCCTTTACCCCTTTACCCCTTTACCCCTCGACCACCACCTCCTTAATATCATTTAAATCAATTTCTTTTGGTTTTTTCTTAACAGAATCTCTTACTTTCTTCCCGTTTTTTTCCAATATTTGGTATTCAAACGGAAACTGTTCTTTTAATTTTTTAGCTTCTTCTTCGGGCAAAATAAAAGTATGCCCTGTAACTAAATATTTGATTTTGTACATAATAATTGCTCCTTTCGTTTTTATTTCAAAGAAAAAAGACTATAAATTTTTCATTTACAGTCTTTTTTTATTTTTTTATTTCAGTTAAGTTTAACATTTTAAATAAAATCAAGGTGCGTCAAACGATGCACCTTACGACTTACCAATCCATTTTAAATTTTCGGGTGTCAAGTATCGCATCTCGAAATCCAATGCCCTCTCCACAACGGATATCATCGGCTGTAATATGACCCAGAATAGTCGTGGGTTTAGTGTGTCCTTCAAATAACAATTTTGTAGTTTTTATAGTATGACCATTTCTTAAATCCGATGTGTGGGAAAGAATCGCTACGCGTCTTTCGGGAGTCCAACTTAATGTTTTTCTTATCTCTAGCATTTCTCCATATTCTTTAGGGAATGACATGGTTTGGGAACCATACACAGCTTCTTTGCTTAATCCAAGACTCTGCAACGATGGTGGATCCCCTAGTGGTGACACTGCACTTTTAATTGAACTTGATTGTTTTACTACTTTTTCTGTATTTTGCTTTACGTCATTTGCCATATTTTTTAAAGCTTTTGCGTCTTTAAAGTGCTTAATTCCTCTATAAGCTAAATATCCAACAATACCGGCACCTATCGCAATTCCTGCTCCAATTGCTATTTTCTTCCATAATGAAGTTTTACTTTCACTATTTTCTTTTGCTAAACTTGCATCATAAGCTCGTATTTCTTCCAAATCTAATATTGCATCAGGTGTAGTATTAGCTTTATTAAATAATTCAATTAATTTTGCTTTTTCCCTATCTGTTTTGGTGTTGTCATTTTTAATACCCGCAATCGACATACCAACATGTAAATTTCTATCCTGTGAAAATACCTGTACTTGTCCTGCCATTTTTAATCCTCGCTTTCTTTATTTTTCGTTTAATACTTTTCTCTTTTCTAAAACAACAAAACTAAAAACCACAAAGTGCCTTAATGTCTCTGTTTTTTTGCTTTTTGCTTAATATCCCTTGTGTATATATAAAGTATTTTGCGAAGAAAAAATTGC
>CADBPN010000091.1 GCA_902796585.1 uncultured bacterium | reverse complement strand
GCCAGACAAGTCTCTAACCTAATTTGGAAAATATTATTTACAGCCTGATTTGTAACAATTTTGTAACAATCAAGAGAAATATCTACAAACTGAACATTCAAAATTGCCTAAATTTTAAAAACAATTTATATAAGTTTACAAAATAACCCCGAAATGCACTTATTTCAAGAATATTGAAGATTACAAAATAATTTGATATAATAAGGAATAACAAAGGAGTTAATTATGGATATATCTTTATCAAATAATTTAGAAAATATTTTAAAAGCAAAGGTTGCAGAGGGTAAATTTAACTCTTTAGATGAAGCAATTACTTTTGCTATTCAATTTACTTTTGTTGATAACAAAATATCTCAAGAAAGAATAGATGCTTTAAATAAAGAGATTGAAATTGGATGGCAGGCCATGGAAAACGGCGATGTTTTAGACGGTCAATTGGTAATGGAAGAATTTAGGAAAAAATATGCCTCATAATTTAAAATTGATAATAACACGCCCTGCATATAATGATATGCAACAAATATTTGACTTTATAGCACAAGATAATATTACCGCAGCATTAGATTTATTGGAAACATTTGAAAGACAATTTGAAAATATTATGTTATTTCCAAATTGCGGGTTTAAAAGCAAAAAGTATTTTAAGCGTTATGTTCGTGTTTGTGTTGTTGCAAAGCATTATCAAATTTTTTATTATGTAAAAGATAATCAATTGTATATACAAAGAGTTTTAACTGGTTATCAGGATATTTTTAATATTTAATTTTCAAAATGCGTGTTCTTTCTTCTCAAACCAACTGTTCTTTTACATTTTAAGAGGTGTGTCAAAACGATGCACTCACCTTGGAATTTGCTCAAAAACAAGTTATTGTTGGGTTTTACCCAATCTACAGCTACAAAAGTTAATAAAAAATATTAGATTCAGTTTTTACATTTTCCAAAGAATTCATTTGTGATAAAATTGTTTAAGGAAAAGGTTAGAAAAAGCCTAAAATGTTTTAAAACGAGGATTTTTTATTATGAAAATGTCAAAATTATTTGTTCAAACATTAAGAGAATTTCCATCAGATGCGGAAGTTATTTCACATAAACTTCTTGTAAGAGCCGGTTTTATAAGAAAACTGACTTCCGGAGTTTATAACTACTTACCTCTTATGTGGAAAGTTTTGAAAAAAGTTGAAAATATAATTCGTGAAGAAATGGACAGAGCGGGAGCGCAAGAACTTCTTATGCCTTTTGTGCAACCAAAGGAACTTTGGGAAGAATCCGGAAGGTGGGGAGCATACGGCGGTGAACTTATGAGATTAAAAGACCGCCATGGAAGAGAAATGTGCTTAGGACCTACGCACGAAGAAATAATTACGGCAATTGCAAGAGATAATTTAAAATCCTATAAACAACTTCCGGTTAATTTATATCAAATTCAATCTAAATTCAGAGATGAAAGAAGACCTCGTTTCGGACTTCTCAGAGGCCGCGAATTTATTATGAAAGATGCTTATTCTTTTGCTGCTTCTCAAGAAGAACTGGAAAAAGAGTACCAAAATATGTGGGAAGCTTATACCAGAATATTTAAACGCTGCGGATTGGAGACAAAAGCAGTCCAATCAGACTCAGGCGCAATCGGCGGAAGTGTAAGCCATGAATTTATGGTTATTACTGATACTGATGCGGGAGAAAATGACGTATTCTATTGCGAATGCGATTATGCGGCAAATTCAAATCATGCCGTTTCAAACCTTCCGGAAGCAAAAATTTCCGGTGATTGGACAGAAGCAAAAATCGTTGATACACCGAATACTCATTCGATAGAAGAATTGTGTGATTTCTTAAAAATTCCTGCAACGGTTATTGTCAAAACTCTTGTGTATATTGTAGATAAAAAACCTGTTTTAGCATTAATAAGAGCAGACAAAGCCGTAGAAGAAACAAAACTTATGAACGCAGTCGGCGGAACGGATATCAGAATTGCAACAGCCGGTGAAATTGAAGAAATGATGGTTGTAAATGGTTTTGACGCAGAAAAAGGATTCATAGGGCCTAAAGGATTAAAAGAATACAACGGTTATCCGATTACTGTAATCGCTGACGAAACTGTTAAAGAAATGAAGAATTTCGTTATAGGAATTAATAAGAAAGATGCTCATGTAATCGGCTATAACTGGGGTAAAGAAGTTGAATTGCCTCAAATAGTTACAGATATTCGTCTTGCTGAAGCAGGAGACATTTGTCCTGTTTGCGGAAAACCTCTAAAGGTAACAAGAGGTATTGAAGTCGGTAATATTTTCCAGCTTGGAACTAAATATTCAAAACCAATGAATGCTGTTTATTTGGATCAAAACGGAAAAGCACAGCCATATATCATGGGTTGTTACGGAATTGGTGTTACAAGAACCGCAGCGGCAGCAGTAGAAGCACATTATGATGAACATGGCATTAAGTGGCCGCTTGCAATTGCGCCGTATCACGCGGTTGTAATTCCTGTAAGTACAAAAGATGAAACTCAAATGAAAGTTGCTGAAGATATATATAAAACCTTAATAAAGCATGGTGTTGAAGCAGTTCTGGATGACAGAGATGAACGTGCCGGAGTTAAGTTTAAAGATGCCGACTTAATCGGTTTTCCTTACCGCATTACGGTAGGAAAAGGTATTTCTGAAGGTTTGGTTGAATTTAAAGTTAGAGAAACTGAGGAAATATCTAATATTAAGCCGGAAGAAGCCGCTGAAATTGTTGTAACAGCGGTTAACAAACTTATATAATAATATATCTCTAAATTTCCATCGTTTAAATGATGTCTTACGTATAAAATATGTTTATAGTATACGTGGGGAGAGTTTGTATTAAAAACTCTTATGGTTAATAAAGACTGATTTTGAGGGAAATAAGAGGTAATAAATGAATATATTGAGTAAAATATCAAATATCGTCAAAAAAGTTAATAAGACAAATGTATTTAAACATTCGATTATTCAAACATTTATATTTGCTCTTCTTTTTATACCTTTATCAGTTAATGCGGAATCATTGTTTACATTGGGAGCAACACAAAATTACCAAGGAACTCCTCGTTCTTTATTTGGCGGAGTCCAAGCTCATCAAATAGGTGACTTGATTTCTATAAGAATGGCTGAAAATGTTTCAGTAAGTGATAATTTAACATATTCATCAGCTAAATCTTCGGAAACAGTCGATTCATTCACGTCTTTTTTGAAGGATTGGTTCCATTTATCAAAACTTAAAGGAACAGGAGGATATGGCGGTTCTAATGAAGTTTCTAACTCCGCAAACGGACAAAGAGCATTGTCTATGGGTGACAGAATTGCTTGTCAGGTTGTACAACAGCTTCCTAACGGTAATTTAAGCATACAAGGTAAAAAGACACTTGTAAACGGAAATGAAAGAGTTGATTTTATTGTAACAGGTGTGGTTGACCCTCGTTGGCTTAATGTAGACGGTGAAGTTTACTCATATAATGTATCAAATCTTCAATTTGCACTTTCCGGCAGAGGCTCTGTATCAAGAAGTCAGAACGAAGGTATATTTAACAGATTTATCAGATACTTATTCTAGTTAATATTGATATAAAAAAAGAGGATGATTTTTTAGTCACCCTCTTTTTTTATTGAAAAAAATGAAATTTGTTCATTAAAATACTGTTCGCTTTTCATGATATAATGCATAATATGATAGAACTTTTAATTTTATTTGAGCTAAATCAAAAAGTGCTTACAATGTACGGAATTTCTAAAGAAATTCATGCAGATTTTTCGGTTCTTACAACTCCGAGTTACGGCACAATTAAGCCGGCATTAAAGAGGCTGGAGAAAAACAGTTTTGTAAAAACACAAAAAACTATTTCCGACGGAGGCAGACCATCAATTTTTTATTCAATAACTTCTGAGGGTAAAGATGAGCTTAAGCGTTTAATAATTGAGCAACCGCTTGATAACCCGATACAGTTTCTTCCTATGGCGAGAGTAAAACTGGCATGTGCGGATGTTTTAGATACAGAAGAACAAAAAATATTATTAAGCCAACTTAAAATAAAAGCGGAAAGTATTATGATAGATACAAAAAATTTAATGGAAAAATATGAACTTCCGTTTTATCCGCAAATGGTTTTCGACAATTTGACTTGCGAATACAAGAATTTTATTTCTTTGATAGAAGGTTTTGAACATGCCTGCAATCGTTAGTGAAGTTTTACCTGATTCAATTGCAGAAGAATTGGAAATCCAAACCGGTGACATAATTTTATCAATCGACGGAGAAAAAATGCAGGATATGATTGATTACAAATTTTTCTGCAAAAGTGAATTGATGACTATTGAAATTCAAAAAACAAACGGCGAAATTGAAGAAATAGAACTGGAAAAAGACTATGACGAAGATTTGGGAATTGTTTTTGAATCAGCCGTTTTTGATAAAGTAAAACCTTGTTTAAACAATTGTATTTTTTGTTTTGTCGCACAACAGCCCAAAGGATTAAGAAATACGCTTTATATAAAAGATGATGACTACAGGCTTTCATACCTGCAAGGAACATATATTACAACAACAAATTTAACAGAATCAGATAAAGAAAGAATTTCAAAACTTCATTTGGGCCCTTTTTACATTTCCGTTCATACGACAAATCCGGATTTAAGGATAAAAATGTTAAAAAATCCAAATGCCGGAATAATTATGGAAAATTTAAACTGGTTTAAAGAAAACGAAATTCCTTTTCACGCACAAATTGTTTTGTGCCCCGGATATAATGACGGAAAAGAGTTGGAAAGAACACTAAAAGATTTATCAACTTTAGGTGATTCTCTGCTGTCTGTCGCAATAGTTCCTGTTGGTGTAACACAGTTTCGAACAGATGAATTAAAAACAGTAGATAAAAAAGTTGCAGAAGAAACAATTAAAATTGCATCAAAATACAAAAAAGTGTGTTGTTCCGATGAATTCTTCCTTCTGGCGGGAAAAAACATACCGGATTCTGAATATTACGGAAATTTTTCACAACTGGATGACGGAGTAGGTTCTTTGAGAACAATTATGGATGATTTCGACTGCATAGAACTTCCTAAAAAAATAAACAACAAATTAACAATCTGTTTTGCTTGTTCGGTTGCGGCAAAAAAAGCATTTGATTACATAAGTAAAAAACTAAACAAAATAGAAAATCTTAAGACAATAGTTAATCCCGTAAAATCAACATATTGGGGTAAAAATATTACTGTTGCGGGACTTATAACCTCGGAAGATTTAATAAATTCAATAAAAAACGTAGAAGCAGATTATATATTTGTTCCTTCTATTATGCTAAAACCCTACACAAACTTATTTTTAGACGGCAATTCGCTTGAATATGTAAAATCAAAAACAGGAAAAAATATCCAAATAATACAAAATAATTATTCTATATCAGAAATTTTTGATTTCATACTACCCAACTAGCTCTGTTTTTTTGTCTATATGGGTAATATATTTAGAATTATTACCATTATTTAATATAAATGTTACGTAATAGGAGGATTCAAGAGATGGTAACAGCGGTAGATACAAAGCAAGATACAATAAGTGTTGTAATAGTTGAGGACTTTAAACTTACCAGAGTTGGGTTGAGATGTGCGTTAAATTCTAATGAGGATATAAATGTTGTTGCAGAAAGTGATAATGCAACAGACGGACTTTCTTTAATAGAAAGAAATTGTCCTGATGTTGTTTTAATGGACTTGGGACTTGCAGGCATGAACGGTATTGAAGCAACCATGAAGATTCGCGAGATGAATAAAAATATTAAAGTTATCGCACTAACTTCTCATGACAGAGCAGAAGAAGTCATTGCCGCATTATCAGCCGGCGCAATGGCATATTGTCTTAAAGACATTGATCCGACAAAATTGGCGGATGTAATCCGAGATGTAAAAAATGGAGTATGTTGGCTTGATCCTGTAATTGCAAGAAAAGTTCTGGATTCATTTCCTAAACAAGAAGCTCTCGGAATACTAAGAGAACACGATAGTGATGAAGGCAGGGTTCCGTTGACAGAAAGAGAGTTTGAAGTACTAAAACATCTTGTGGAAGGGAAAAGTAATACTGAAATTGCAAAAGAATTAATCGTAAGCGTTCATACAGCAAAAGCTCATGTTTGTTCTATTTTACAAAAAATGTGTGTCAGCGACAGAGTTCAAGCTGCCGTAAAAGCCGTAAAAGAAGGACTTGTTTAATTTTTTAGATAAAGAATTAATAATTCATACATTTAAATGATGTCTAAACAGAAAAATACATTTATAGTATTAGTGGGGAGGGGTAAACGTTAATTATTCCTCAAAAATGGTAAGATATTTATAAATTAAAAGCTGAATCGAATCTGCTTTTATGTAGGTAGGAATGAATATAACAAGTTTAGACATTACATTACAACGGATTAATGCGATTGAACACCAGTTTCAATCGCTGATGTCATACGGAGTGGAAAAACCTGCAGAAGATTTTCAAAAAATCCTTGATTCCAAAGTAGAAAATAAGAAATCTCCAAATACTGTTTCAAAAACAGAAATTAACGATTTGATTGAAAAGTATGCGGATAAAAACGGATTGGATTCTGACTTTGTAAGAGCCGTAATTAACCAAGAATCGGGTTATAATCCAAATGCAACATCAAAATGCGGTGCAATGGGATTAATGCAATTGATGCCGGGAACAGCACAAGGATTAGGTGTTTCAAATGCGTACGATCCGGAACAAAATATTCAAGGCGGAACAAAATACTTAAAGGGGCTTATGGACAGATTTGACAATAACAAGTCACTGGCATTAGCAGCGTATAATGCGGGGCCTAACGCGGTTAAAAAATATGGCGGAATTCCGCCGTATCAGGAAACACAAAATTATGTAAAAAGTGTAATCAGCCAGTATGACAGAATGAAAGGAGCAAACTGATGATTGTAAGAAGTTTAGAATCTTGTGCAAACGGAATGCTCGCATTGATGGATGCTAATGATAATACTGCAAATAATCTTGCAAACGTAAACACTTACGGTTTTAAAAAAGGTTCTTTAAGATTTAAAGATGTTATTCAGTCGGCTGTTTATACGCAAACTGATTCTATATTGAGAAATGATTCTTCAAGACATTTAGGTTCTGTAAGTTTGGGAAGTGAATCATACTCATATACTCATGATTTCTCACAAGGAGCGCTTACAAAAACAGACAATCCTTATGATTTGGCAATCGAAGGTGACGGCTTTTTCAAAATCAGAGATTTAGACGGCAAAGATTCCTACACAAGAAACGGTTCGTTTGTTATTAACAGTGATGATTATTTGGTAACCAAACAAGGAGAATATGTTCTTGACGTACAAAATCGCCGCATAAGAATGCGTCCTGAAGATTTAGACCCGCAATTAGTAAGAGATAAGGTAGAAATAATTGTTGCAGAAAACGGTAATATAGAAATGAATTTCGGAAACCAAAAGATTCCTATGCAGACAATCGGCGTTTGGGATTTTTCAGATAAAGACGATTTATTTGAATTGAGCGATACAAAGTTTATTCCTAAAGACCCTGCAAATAATCCGGAACTTCGTTCTCAAAAATTTTCTATTCAGCAGGGAATGCTTGAGCTTTCCAATTCAAACGTAATAAGAGAAATGATAAGTACAATAAATACAACAAGAAACTATGAAAGTTTAGCAAGAGTCGTTTCCACTAATAATGATATGCTTGATACTGCAGTTGCGTTAGGCAGATTAAGAAGCTAATTCTGACAAAACTTGACGAATTCGCTAATAGCATTACTTTTGAGAAAATTTAACTTCTCTTCCGTTTGAAATAATTCTGATTAATCTTCCGTATGAATTACGTATGTACTCGTTTATATAACTATTTTCAGGATTCAAGACATTTGTAAAATCATCAATAAAATGATTGTTATTTCCGATTTTTACAGTATGAAATTGTCTTATATATTTTTCGTCCGAAGTTACAAATGTTTCTATGTTTCCGCTGTCATCTTTTCTTGAATAATAATTTTTGTGTTGGTGCAGGATTACATTACCTTCGGAATCATATTTTTTTAAATCAAAAAATCTGCCAAATTCGTCTTCTTCAAGTCGATTTAATAACACATTTTCAGGTGTAAACTCCTTAGTAATAGTGTGATTTTTGCTTGACATATATTTAAGTTTTTTATTCGGGATTTTTTTTACCGGCTTTTCAACAGGAGTTCGTTCAAATTTTGAAAATAATTTGCCTAAATATTGAAATTGATTCGCAATTTGCACAAAAACATTTTGAGCCTGTAGTTTCAGATTTGTATTTGAAATATTTAATTTTTTCCCAAAACTAACACTGTTATTAACTAAACTGTTTTGAACAGTTTGAAAATTGTGCATATTAAGCACTTTGGGATTTGTACATTTTATTCTATCGACTCGCATAAAATCCTTCCGACAATATTAAAACTCAAACAAAAAAATATTAAAAGCTATTATTTATAATATAAAATTAAATAAACTACATCTAACCGCTTTTTAGTAAATATTTCCATACATCCAATAAGTTCTTAAAACTTTTTTTACATAGTTTTTCGTTTCGGAATAAGGTATTTGTTCTACGAATTCATCTGTGTCATTATATATAATTTTAGAAAACCAGTTTGTAACAGAACCGATTCCGCCGTTATAAGCGGAAATAGCATACAAATCTTTATTAACAAAAGCTCTTCTTAATCCTGTATAATACAAGCTTCCTGCCAAAATATTAGAATGTTCTACACTCAAATCTGCAGGAAGGTTATGCTGCTTAACAACTTCATTATATGTAGCCGGCATGAGCTGCATTAATCCTGTTGCTCCCACAGAACTTTTTGCATATTTATTAAAATGACTTTCTTCTTTCATAATTGATTGAAGAATGATAGGATTATTCATTCCTTTCACTTTGTCTACAATATCGTAATAATGAAGAGGATAAACAAGTCTCCACCTCAAATCATCAAATGCCGGTTTTACTTCCAATTCTTCCATTGCATTTCTTGCCAAAATGGCGGACACTGTATAATCACCCTTTTCATAAGAAATCCAGCTTTGAATGAATTTATCATTTTTGCACAATTCTTCAACCAGCGCATAATCCTTTAAATAAGCCAGTTTTACTACTAAGTTATTATCCAGAGATTTTCTGTAAGGAAAAATAACCGGCTTTTCAGTAAGTTCCAAAAACGGTAAAAATCCGTTTTCTTTGTTTAAATTATAATTAGCCCTAAAAGCGTAATAGCTGTCAGGATATTTTTGTATAACTTGCTTAAAATAATTATCCGCATTTTCATATCTTTTTAGTTTATACGATATCTTTGCCATAAAATACGTTACTGCAGGACTCGATTTAACATTTGGGAATTTTTTCATGTGCAAAAATCCAAGTCTTTGAGCATCATAATATTTTTTCTGCAAATATTTCGTCATAAAAATGTTGTATAAAGCATCTCCGGAAAATCTTCCGTTCGGATATTTTTCATACAAAGTTCTATAGCAAGCCTCTTTAACCGAAGAATCAACTACTTCGCTGCAATTTAAATATGTAACGTAATCTGCTCCGACCGATTTTAAATTCATTGAAACTAATTTTGTAATACCTTCTTTTCTCGTAGGATACGTTGCAATATAGTTATCAATTACGTTATATACATCATCAATTGCTGTCGTTTCTGCGTGTTCTTTTAATCCTTTTTCTGTATATTCTCTTGTCTTATTTTTATTATTTAGTTTGAATTCATTTTTTGCAAAATCTGCCCAACTTTCGGAAAAAGTAGTTTTATTTAAGTAATCTTTTGCTTTTTCGTATTCACCGTTTGCATAATACGCTTTAGAAATCAATAAATAATCATAATTGGTCAAGTCAATTCCCAATTTCAAAATTTCATTAACACAGTTTATCGAATATCTTCCGTCAGAAGAATTTGTTAAATAATTTTTGAAGTATAAAAATGCTTGTTCTTTTGATTTTTTCTGAAACATTTTATGTTTTGGAGGATTATTAACTTCTATCAATCCTAAGTAGTAATTAGAAGCCACTGCATAATCACTTGACGGATATTTTTTTATTATGTGTTTAAAATGGGATTTTGCTTTTTTTGCATCTATTTCGTACAAAATATTTGCCATATTGTATTCACTAATAGGAACAATTGCTCCTTTTTTGTGAGACTTAATAATTCTGTTATATTTTTTTACAGCTTTCTCTTTTTGTCCTATATTATCGGCACATCTTGCCTGTCTGAATAACGCAGGTTGTTTTAAACTTGAACCGTACGGAACTTTTCCGAATGCTTTATATGCATTTTCAAAATCATTTTCTTTGTATACTTTCAAGGCTTGTGAATACAATTCAACTCCCTTTGATTCAGCATTGCTGTATGTATAAACAAAGTAAACAACGGCAATAAGTAATATTCCGATTAAAAAATATAAATCAAATTTTCTTCGTCTTCTCATTAAACTTAATCCCAAAAATATAATATCTTTATTGATAATCCGTAAGGCGAAGTTATCCCCTTACTTATATTCTAATATAGAACTATGCAAAAAAACAATCCTGTAATAAAAAATTACATTTTATCATCAAAAAAATACATACTAAAACCGGAATCATTAAAAAAGAAGATAATAAAAGGTAAGTTGGGTGAAACCAAACCTACTACTAAAATTAAAAATTCATTAATGTAAAAAATAATGATAGCAAGCCTGCTGTTTTTAATATGGCTTTTAGTAACCCTATTTTAATTTCTTTATTTCCATGAACTGGTACAACAATACGTGCGTCTTCACCTTCTTTTGTATAAACGTGATGTGAGCCACTAATACGAGTTAAAGTCCAACCATTTTCCTCTAAAATTTTACAAAGCTTCTTTCCTGTAATATTTTTCATAAAGCCAAAGATATTACTTCTCCGTCACTCTCTGGAATATCTACAGAAAACCAAGCATTAATAGCCTCTTTAATATTTTCCGTAATTTCTTCCATTGTTTCTCCTTGACTGAAACAACCCTTTAAAGCTGGAACTTCTGCCCAATATCCGTTTTCTTCTTTATGTATAACAATATCAATATTCATAATACTTTTCCTTTATTCTAATTATTACATATTTTATAGAATTTGCAAGAATAAAAAGAATAATTTAAGCGAATTTCTATTAACAAATTTTAATATTGTTAGTTTATCTGATATTCAAAATGCAATAGATGAATATGGTGTAGATAAAAGTGATTCTGTCCCTAGTGAAAACTGGCTGGAAGTAGAACACGAATAATAAATTCTTTTAATATTATTTTTCTACTTAAACCTTCTCATGTTTTTCATCATTTGGTGTGCAGTGAGTTTGGCTCCGGTTTGATTCCCCATTTTGCCAAATTTTCCGGCTAATTTTCCCATATTTTTCTTAACATCAGAAAAACCTTTCATCATCTTTCTCATCTGTTCAAATTGACTGATAAAAAGATTTACGTCATGAATCGATATGCCGGAACCTGATGCAATACGTTTTTTTCGGGAAGAATTCATAAGCTCGGGATGTTCTCTTTCCTCCGGAGTCATGCTTTGTATAAAAACTTCTATTCTCTTAAACTGCTTTTCTCCTTCGTGAGAAATTTTTTGTCTGTCATCTTTTGATAAACCAAGTCCCGGAATCATACCCAGCAAATTATCCATTGAACCAAACATTTTCATTTGTTTTTGCATCTTTAAAAAGTCATTAAAAGAAAATTCTGCTTTTGACATTTTTTCTTCCATTTCACGTGCAGACTTTTCATCAAAGACTTCCTGCGCTCTTTCTACAAGAGAAACAATATCTCCCATACCTAAAATTCTTGTAGCCATTCTTTCGGGGTAAAAATCCTCAAGAGCGTTGAGCTTTTCTCCTGTACCGGTTAATTTAATTGGTTTTTGTGTACAGTAAACAACGCTTAATGCAGCACCGCCTCTTGAATCTCCGTCCAGTTTTGTTAGTACAAGACCTGTTACACCGAGTTGCGCATCAAAGTTCTCTGCAACATTTACAGCTTCTTGACCTGTCATAGCATCAATTACAAGAAGTTTTTCAGATGGGTGGAAAACTCTGTCAATAAGCATTAATTCAGCCATCATATCAGTATCGATTTGAAGACGACCTGCCGTATCCAAGATAAGAGAGTTAAAACCGTTATCCTTAGCATAATTTATTGCATTTGTGATTATTGATTGAACGTCTTTTGAATCTTCTTCCGAATATACGCAAATATCAATTTGTTCACCGAGAGATTTCAATTGTGTAATTGCAGCCGGACGGTAAATATCACAGGCAACAAGTAAAGGGTTTCTTCCTTCTTTTTTTAACTTTACTGCAAGTTTAGCCGAAGATGTAGTTTTACCGCTTCCTTGAAGACCGAGCATCATTATCAAATTCGGATGTCCGGAAAAATCAAGCGGTTTAACTTCTTTTCCCAAAAGTTCAATAAGTTCGTCGTGCACAATTTTTACAAGTTGTTGAGACGGATTTACTCCGGATATTACATTTTCACCTTCTGCTCTGTCTTTTATATTTGAAATAAAAGCTTTTACAACTCTTAAGTTTACATCTGCTTCAAGAAGTGCTCTCCTTATTTCTCTGAGAGCTTCTTGCATGTTATCTTGTGTGAGTTCAGACTGTCCTGCAGTTTTTTTAATTATATCTTGTAATTTATCCGATAGTGAATCAAACATTTGTAATCCCCTTCAACTGTTAAGGGGATTATAACATAACAAAATTTGTAATTCTACAACAAGATTAAAGTTCGTGGTAGAATTAAATTATGAGTAAGATTAGAAAGCTGTATTATTTTGATAAAAAAAATACCAAAGATATGATTTCCGTTTTGAATAACGGAGAGCAAGATTTTGGATTGAGCAATACTCTTTTTAATCCGTTTTTATTATTACATTATTTGTTACCGTTAAAGATAAAGTTTTTACCGGAATCTTTTGTTTTTAAAGATAAAAAATCAATAAAGGGTTTAATTACTGTTGTTCCGAGCAAATATCCTTTAAAGCAAATGGAGATTGAAAAACTTTTATTTGAAGAAAACAATTATGAAATTGCAGGAGAACTTATACAGTACGCTGTTTCCAAATATAAAGCAATGGGTACTGCGTCTGTGATTGTTAGAGTTGATGATTGTCTGCCGGAACTTATCAAACTCTTTATATCACGATGCGGATTCAGTCAAATTTCTTATGAAAAAATATGGAAAATTAATCGTATAAAAAAACACCACTATGACAAAAAATCCTTTAGACCGTTTAGAAATTCTGATTCCGGAGCTGTTTCAAATTTATATAACGATTCGCTCCTTCCTCATTTTAGACCGTTATTAGGGAAAGATTTAAAGGAGTTTAAAGAAACATTTTTTAAAGGTCTGAGTTATTGCAGTGAATATAAATACGTTATGGAAGACAGACAGACTAAAAATATTATCGCTTTAGTTACAATAAAAACATCTGATAACAAAAATTATTTTATTGATATTGTTCAATCTTCCTGGGTAGAAATAAATATTAATGAAATACTTTCTTTTGCGCGTGACCAAATAAGAAAAAGAAAAAAAAGAGCTAATATATTTATAAAAACAAAAAGATATCTTCAAAACAGCGATAAAACAGAGCAAGAGTTTGTAAATAACCGATTCGTTTGTATCAAAAACCAAGTAGTATTGACAAATTCATCAGCAAAAATTATAAAAACAGGTGAAAATTCAAAACGTTTTACTGTGCTAAGCGGACTATATACAGGCATGGGAGTTATTAATTAGCAAAACTGTTTGTGATATAATATAATCAGCCGAAATATTTTAAGGGAGTATAACTATGGAAAATATGACAAAACAAGACTATTTAAACTTATATGAAAAACCTTTGGATGAACTTATAGAAATATCCAGCCAAATAACAAAAGACAATTTTGATAATACCGTTGAAGCATGCAGTATAATTAGTGCAAAAACCGGTGAATGCGGTGAAAATTGCAAATACTGTGCTCAAAGCAAACATAATCACGCAGAAATAGAATGTCATCCGCTTTTAGATGTTGAAACGGTAAAGAAAGCTGCCTTAAGCGCTAAAGAGAACGGTGCAACAAGATTTTGCATCGTTACATCCGGCAGAGTTCCAAGTGACAAAGATTTTGAAAAAATCTTGGAAATGATTAAAGAAGTCGCTTCTATTGACGGGATTCACTGCTGTGCTTCATTAGGTTTGTTATCGGAAGAACAAATTAAAAAAATAAAAGAAGCCGGAGTAGAAAGATATAACCATAACATAAATACATCAGAAAATTATCATACAAATATTTGTACAACTCATAAATTTCAAGATAGAGTAAATACCGTTAAAACAATTCAAAAATACGGAATGGAAGCTTGCTGCGGTGTTATTATCGGAATGGGAGAATCAAGAGAGGACAGAGTTGACATGGCTCTTTCTTTAAAAGAACTCAACCCTAAAACTGTTCCGATAAACTTCTTAAATCCTATTAAAGGAACTCCTCTTGAAAATTATGAAAGCAAAATTGACGAAGAAGAAATATTAAAAACCATTTGCATTTTCAGAATTATTTTGCCAAAAGCAATGTTAAGATATGCCGGCGGAAGAACAAGCAGATTAAGTAAATATAACCAGGCGCTTGGTATTAAAGCAGGCATTAACTCTTTATTGGTAGGCAATTATCTTACAACTTTAGGCTCTGATGCCAAAGAAGACAAAAAAATGTTGAAAGACATGGACTTGGTAATGGGCTAAATAATATTTTGCTTGACGTCCGTTTTTATGATACAATGATTACACTGGATATGATTAAAATTGTTGAGGGGGATAAATGACACAGAGTTATGACGCTAGTAATATTCGTGTATTAGAAGGTTTAGAAGCCGTAAGATTGAGACCCGGTATGTATATTGGGTCAACTTCGCAGAGAGGTTTGCACCATTGTATATACGAAATTGTTGATAATTCTATCGATGAATCACTTGCCGGATATTGTACGGAAATACACGTTACGGTAAACAAAGATAATAGCGTAACGGTTGAAGATAACGGACGCGGCATCCCTGTTGACATAAAAGAAGATTCCGGAAAATCAGCATTAGAAATTGTACATACAGTGCTTCATGCCGGCGGAAAATTCGGAGACGGCGGATATAAAGTATCCGGTGGTCTTCATGGTGTTGGAGCTTCTGTTGTAAACGCCCTTTCAGAAAAAATGGTTGTAGAAGTTTCTCGTGACGGTTATGTTTGGAGACAATCTTATTTAAGAGGTGAACCGACTTCTCCTGTTGAAAAAACTGTTGCAACAACAAAAACCGGTACAAAATCAACTTTCTGGCTGGATCCTGAAATATTTACGGAAACAACCGAAATTGATGTTGATATTGTGGCAACCAGACTTAGAGAAATGGCTTTCTTAAATAAAGGCTTGAAAATTATTCTTCATGACCTAAAAGACGGCAAGGAAGAAACTTTCCACTATGAAGGCGGTATAGGAAGTTACGTATCATTCTTGAATCAAAATAAAACTGTTATGTTTGATGAACCGATTTACATGGATAAAACGGTTGATGAAATCAAAGTTGAAGTTGCTATGCAATATACCGATTCTTATAACGAATCAATCCTTTCTTTTGCAAACAATATTAACACTCATCAAGGCGGAACTCACCTAACAGGTTTCAGAAACGCAATCACAAGAGTATTAAATGATTACGCAAGAACAAACAAGATTCTGAAAGATTCAGAACAAAACCTTTCAGGTGATGACGTCAGAGAAGGTTTAACAGCTATCGTATCCGTTAAAATTTCAAATCCCGAGTTTGAAGGTCAAACAAAAGAAAAACTCGGTAACTCAGAAGTTATGGGTGTTGTTCAAGATGTTGTGAAAGAAAAATTACAAGAATGGTTAGAATTTAATCCAAAACTTGCAAGATTAATAATTGAAAAAACGCTTCAAGCGCAAAGAGCAAGAGAAGCTGCAAGAAAAGCAAGAGAATTGACAAGAAGAAAATCCGTTCTTGAAAATTCAACATTACCCGGAAAACTTGCAGATTGTTCTAACAGAGAGCCGGAAAAATGCGAAATCTTCATAGTTGAGGGAGATTCCGCAGGCGGTTCTGCTAAACAGGGCAGAAACAGAATGTTTCAAGCAATTTTGCCATTAAGAGGTAAAATTCTTAATGTTGAAAAAGCAAGATTAGATAAAATCTACGCTAACAACGAAATTCAATCAATGGTTCAAGCTTTTGGTATTACAATAAGTAAAAATGAAGAAGAAT
>CADBPN010000090.1 GCA_902796585.1 uncultured bacterium | reverse complement strand
TAAATTGGAACAATACGTGCGAGGTTTAGATTTTCAGAAGCATTTTCTTCGTTCAAACCTTCCATAATAGAATATGTCGGTTTATCAAGAGTAAGCTTTCCATCGTAAGTGTTTAACTTGACTTCTCCTGAAACCATAATCCCAAATCCTTTCGGGAATTGTGATTTCATTCTTTCTAATGTGTATCGGTTTGTTTTGGAAGCAAAAAAATTCAAGTTTATGTTTCCGGAACTGTCGCTGATTTTAACTTTTATTACACCAAGATTATTTTTTGTTGTAAATGTTTCAACGGACTTAATATTTCCGAATATTGTTGTTGTTTCACCTATTTCTAAGTCTTTTATTCGTGTTCTTGAAGAATAATCAACATATTTTCTCGGGAAATAGTATAATAAATCTGATACAGTATAAATTCCCAGTTTATTCAGTAAATATCCGACTTTAGGTCCTACTCCTTTTAAATACATAACATCAGATTTTAATGTTATATTATTTTGTTTTTCGGATTCGGTTTCTTGTCCTTGTTCCATATCAGATTTGATAACTTTTATTAAACGTTCTATTGAACGTTTTCTTTGGGGTAAGGTATCCATCTGATATCGTTCAAAATGTTCAAGCAGAATTTTCCACTTTGGATTTTTTGAAGTTTTTATTTCTTTACGAATTTCAGAACAAATAAACGAGCCGAAATTTTTTGTTTTTCCGTCGATATTTATATATTTATATTTAACCTCTACTTCAATGGCTTTTTTTATTTGTTCTAAGTTTTGCATTTTATAGGGCGATTATCCCCTTTTTACAACAGTTGTAATTTGTTCTCCGTAGCTGTTAACGCAGCCGTTGGTTTCTTCTATAGTATATGAGATTTCGCTATCTTCAGCTTTTTGAGCTTTTGCAAACTCTTCTGCTTTGTCTAGGTCTTTGAATTCTCCTGCCATATCAGGTTCAAAGTATGACGGTTTGTCTATATAAACTTGATACATAATATCCTCCTTTTAATAGCAAAATAAAAAACAGAAAATTGGTATAATTTTCCATTTTTTATTTTATATTTTCATATCAAATTACTGCATTTTAAAATCGTTTACAAAATCTTGACGTTGATTTGCAAAATTACCGGCAGGAACTTCTTCTGCTTCCATTCTGCGGCGTTCAAGAGAAACTTGACCATTCTTAACAATTTCTTGCATTTGACCTAAATTTTGTTCTAAATTTGCAAGAAGCTGCTCTGCGTATACGGAAGCACCATCTTTGATTCTAACAGCTTCATCTTGAGCTTGCATTCTTATACTTTCAGCTTCGTCAGCAGCTTTGCGTTTGATATCTTCACATTCATTGATAACTTGTTCTTTAATCTTTTCTGCTTCCCTTTGAACAGCTCTTAATAAATCTGATTCACTAAGTAATCTGTTTGCTTCTGATTGTGCATCAGCAATAATCTTTTCAGCTTTTTGTTGTGCTTCGTATTGCAATTCATCTTTTCTTCTTAAAAGAGCCCTTGCTTCTTTTATTTCATCCGGTAAAGCCGCATACAACCTGTCCAATAAATTTGTAACTGTATCTTTTTTTACTACAGAATAATAGCCAAAAGGCGAAAACCCTTTGTCCAAGGCATCTTCCAAGTCATTCATTAAGTTGTATATCAAATCTTGCTGTGAATTCATTTTTTACTCCAATCATGTGCGATAGCTAATTAAATTTTACATCAATGAAATAATAAAAGTCAACGACTATAAATTAATCGAGTTCCTCTATGTTGTTTATATCCGTTTCAATGCTTGACATTATTGTGTCCAAGGCTAAATTTGTCTCTCCTGAATCTACCATATAAAAGTCTTGCAGTAAAAAGAATTTGTTTCTTAAAAGACGGCTGAGTGTATTATAAGCTACAACAGAACGATATAGAGATTTTCCTCTCATCTTAAGAGCCTTTCTGTAACTTTCCGGAACAGCTGCTAAAATACACGTTAATAAATCTTCCACGCGCTTTACTTTGACAAATCTGTATTGCATAAATGAAAAATCGCAATCGTTATTTACCAATCGTTTTAACCGTTTTATATATTCTTTTACTGTAGAATAATCTTCCATATTACAATCCTCTGTATTTCATTCATATTTTATAAAAAAATTTATTAAAACACAATATCATGGTAGAATAATAAGTATGGAAAATGTAATTATTTCACCCTCAATATTATCAGCAGATTTTTCCGACTTGGCTTGTGAAATTGATAAAGTTAAGTGTGCCGGTGCGGAGTGGATTCATATAGATGTTATGGATGGACACTTTGTTCCTAATATTACAATTGGAGTTCCTGTTGTTAAGTCTGTTAGAAAGTCTACTGACTTGGTTTTGGATACGCATTTGATGATAGAAAATCCGGAAAAATATGTGGAATCTTTTGCAAAAGCAGGTTCCGATATTTTGACTTTTCATTATGAAGCCTGTGAGAATGATGAAAAGGTTAAAAGCGTTATTAAGCTTATAAAAGATAACAATATAAAAGCGGGTATTTCTATTAAACCGAAAACTCCTCCGGAAGCGATATTGCCGTTTCTGGATTTTGTTGATTTAGTTTTGGTAATGACTGTTGAGCCTGGGTTCGGAGGGCAGGAATTTATGCACGATTGCGCCTTAAAGATTCCGATGATTAAAGAGAATGCTCCACAGAATTTGATTATTCAAGTTGATGGCGGGATAAATAATTTGACTGCAAAAATCTGCCGCTCACTGGGCGCAAATTCGCTTGTCGCAGGAAGTTATATATATAATAGTAAAGATTATATGAATGCAATAACATCTTTGAAACAATAATACATACTATGGCTATTGACCGGATTGATAAAACTTTAGATAATAATTGTATGGAAAATATTTTAGAGATTAAAAATCTTAATCTTTTTTTTGGAGAATATCAAGCGCTTTATGATATTAATTTAGTGTTGAAAAAGGGCGAAATTCACGCAATTGTCGGAGAATCCGGCTGCGGGAAAACAATGACCGCAATGTCAATATTGAGATTATTGCCAAAAAGTGCAGAAATAAAAAGCGGTGAAATATTTTTCAATAACGAAAATTTATTAACTTTTTCGGAAAAGCAAATGAGGACTCTTAGGGGAAATCGAATCTGCCTTATTCCGCAAGATCCTATGACTTCACTAGATCCTTTATATACAATAGGAAATCAATTAATAGAATCAATAAGAACTCACTCCTCCGTTTCAATGCATCAAGCGGAAAGAAAAGCTCTTGAAGTTATGGACTTGGTAAAAATTCCGGATGCGAAAAATAAATTGAATTTTTATCCGCACGAATTTTCAGGAGGAATGAAACAGAGGATAATAATCGCAATGGCGCTTTCTACGAATTCTGAGCTGATTATTGCTGATGAGCCGACAACCGCTTTAGACGTTACTATTCAAAAACAAATTATGGACTTGATTGATGAAATTAAAAATGAATTTGGGACATCCGTATTACTTATTTCTCATGATTTAGCATTAGTCAGTAATTATGCAGACAGTATTTCTGTTATGTATGCAGGTCATATTGTAGAAGAAGCACCTTCTGCGGATTTCTTTAAGTATCCCCGACACCCTTATTCAATAGCTCTTTTGAATTCTTTGCCGACAAGAAATCCGGCATTAAAACTTAATACAATACAAGGGACTCCTCCTGCTATTCAAGAAAATATAACAGGGTGTAAGTTTCATCCAAGGTGCGAATATTGTAAACCGGAAATATGTGCAACAAATATCCCTATTCTTAAAGAGAAATCTTTTAAACACTATTCGGCTTGCTTAATAAAATAATCATACTGTAGAATGAGTAAATATATTAAAAAAGTGTTATAATAATATTAGAGGTCTTTAAGTATGAAAAAAATCTGCATTATTTTATTAATGGTGTTATTTTTAATAACAATTTTTTCAACGGCTTGTAATAAATCTACTAAAGCTTCCATGGTGCAAGCTAAAAGAAGATTTGCACAATACACTGAACCTCCAAAGTCAACAAATAATAGTGTGATAGATTTATCAGAAGGTCCTAAATTAAATTATAACAGAGACCTTGGCCCTCAAAATTTGAATTTTGATATAAAAATTGTGGATCCTTACTAATTGAATATGGAAGATATAAATAACAGAAAATTTGTAGGCAGATTAATTTATTCGGTGCTGACAGAGCATAGAAGTGTGCGCGAAGCTATACTTTTGTTTCCCGATTCGCAGGATAAAAATATTGAATGTGCTTATCACGCTCTTGTGCACTTCGAAGCTGATGAGGATTTGCGATATAAAGATTATGAATACAGAGAAGAACAAAATGATTATTTGGAGTTTATTGCTCAAACTCTATCAGAAGGCAAAAGTTTGCCAAGAAACATAATAGCAGATTATGAAGAATATTATAAAGGTATTGCACATCCTTGGATAAATGGCACAAAAGGGTTTATAAAAGAGTTCTTACGATTCATAAATATTTAAAATGTTAAATTTTGTAACAATTTTAATAAATATACTAAAGTTTTAAATAATACTGCCGATAAACATGATGTAAATTTATGGGGGACACGATGTCTAAAGATTTATCATTTAATATTAAAGAAACATTTACCGGAATATACAAAGCTATTGCCGAAAAAGCAAATTTAAACGGTGATGACAAACTTGAGGGTGATGAAGAAATCAGCTTATTTTTTGATACCAAGAAAACAATAGACCGGAAAACAAATAGTGTATTTTTATTTGAAGGTAAAATGTTTGACAAAAACGGAAAAGAAATTCAAAAGACACCGATTATTGCTGAAAATGATGCAATACAAGTTCCTAAAGTAACCGAATTAAATATTAACAGCATGTTTCTGGAAAACAAAAATTATAATGCAGTTGAAACAATAGAAGATTATGTAAAGAATATGTCGCCGGAACAAATTAAAAAATTAAATATAATACGGGAAAATAGAAAAACAACGTATAATTATGCAATAAACCACATTTATAACGATAAATTATCTCAGCAAGAAAAAGAACAATTAGCAAAAAAAATGACAAGTTTAGTTATGGATAAGTGTAAAAAATATGATGCAGTTGAACTGGCTCCGGTAATAATTCAGATACTATGCGTTGAATGCGGATTTGATTTTTCTCCAAAAACATTATCAAAAAATAGCGGAAATCCGAAATCAAGCAGCAGCTATGTAGGTTCAGGACAGTGTAATTATGTTGCTCTGGGCGTTTGTGTAAATGCAAGTGACGCTACAACCGCAGAAAAAGCAATGCACGAAAACTATTTATCAGGTTATGAAGAACAGGTTGATGACCTGAAAGCTAATTATGGACAAACAAAAAAAGAATTGTGGGAAAAAGCAAAAACAGACGGCTCTTTAGGAGTTGAACTTGCCATTTTAACTATATTAAATAATTTGAGTTATGTAAATAAAAGCCACAGCGTAAAGAAAGCACTACAGAACTATGGCGGAGCATATAAAAACGGTAATTCACGACTGGATTGGTCAATCATACCTGATACATTCGTACCTAAACCAGCTGTAAAGAAGAAAAAATAATTTAGCAGATGATATAGTTGTAAACTCTATTTAGTGTTTCATCAAAATCATTGCTGTTTCCAAAGAAAACATGCATTTCGGCTTTGTTTTTACCAATCATTTGGAGTGATTCAACTTCTAACGGCGGACCTGCAGGAGTGGTTCTTGCCGGATTGTAAGGGTTAGAAATTACACCGGTTGACCTCAATATCGGTATCATTAAGTAATTTTGATAAATTTCATATTGAGTTAATCCCTTTGTGATTATACCTATATTATTCCCCTCTTCATCTATTAGAAGTCCTCTTTGCATTGGTGCTGTGTTATTTCTAACTTCAATTCCTTTTTCTTTCGGCAAATGTTCTCTTATATTATAGCTAGGATCAAAAGTTCTTTTAATCAGTGTATTCATGTCTTCGGACAGAACTTCTTCAATAGGATTATCAAGTTCAAATACCGTATATAATATGTGATTTTTCTTGCTGTTTTCCCAGTTGAATTCAACCTTTATGCTGCAGGATTTTTGTTCCAATGTAAACAGCGCCGGAACAACTTCCCAATTATAATCAAAATCAATTTTTAAAGCCGCACGATATGGCGTATTAAGTTCGATTTTTGTTCTGAGAACTTTATACTCTTTCCCTTCATCATCTTTATCAGGTGCTGAATTGTAACTGTCGCCTAAATCCGCAAAATCAATTAATGACATTTTTATGCCGTTTATGTAAACTTCATTATCAACTATTTTTAGCGAAATTTTGGAATTTTCAAGTTTATCTTCCCTTATTAATAAATCCGATTCTGCAAACGACGGCAAAATATATTGAGTTTCATTTGGTTCAATATCTTCAACTCTTACAATATACTTATACGTGTTTTTATAATCTTCTGTGACTGGAATCTTTTGAGTGTCAGCTAAAAGATATTTATCAAAAGCTTTATGGTATCCTAATTTTTCATATCCTTCCAACAATTCCTGCGATTCAAACTCAATTATTCCTGTAAAAGATTTGTCAGAAAGATTCAATATTTTTTTCTGATAAAAATTCTCTTTAAATTTAATTTCATCTATAATACCGTTTGTTATTTGCAGAATTTTTTTATACCTGATTTCGTTTTCTTTATGAACATCATCGGTTGAGCAACCGCAAATACTGTCGTGAGCCTGATTCCGTAAAAGCATTTTGTATGCGTATTCTATCAAATTATCATATTTGACTTCTTTTTCGTATTCAACAAGTTTTTTTACTAAATTAAGTGCATGCGTACATTCAATGTTCAATCTTTTTAAGTCCAAGCGAGAAGAATAACAACCTTGAAGAGTGAATGTTTTTGAATTATCTCTTAATTCATCATTCCAATAAAACTGATT
>CADBPN010000089.1 GCA_902796585.1 uncultured bacterium | reverse complement strand
TTCAACAAAAAATGCGCTTGGCAAGATTCGTTCTAACGCGAGACCGTACCTTAAAAAGGGGACTCTCTAGCTGGTGAGATACAATCTAGCTTGCGCTTTTATTTCTCAACAATTTTTTCAACAAAAAATGCGCTTGGCGCGATTCGAACGCGCGACCTATCCCTTAAAAGGGGAGTGCTCTACCTGCTGAGCTACAAGCGCAAAGTTATTAAATTATTTTAACCTTAATTATTAATCTCGGCTTGGGTATCACCCACGAAGACTATGTTATCAAGAACATATTTTAGTGTCAAGAGATTTTGTTTTATTCATATTAAGTCATTACAACTCTTTATTTTTGTGATAATAGTTTAGTATAAGATTAATAAAAGTGAGATAAAAATGGATAAAATAAAAATAAGTATACTTGGTTCAACAGGTTCTATCGGACGACAAGCACTGGAAGTTATAGACAAACTTCCTGATAAATTTGAAATAATATCTTTGACTGCAGGCAGTAATATTGAATTATTGAATGAACAGATAAAAAAATACAAACCAAAATATGCTTATTGCTCAAATCCTAATCAGATAGAAGGTGCAAAAGTTTTATCTTTAGATGAAATTTGCTCAAATAGAGATAATGATATAATTTTAGTTGCAGTTTCAGGCAAAATTGGTTTAAAACCGACAATTACGGCAATAAAAAACAGAATCAACATAGCACTTGCAAACAAGGAAACTCTTGTTATGGCAGGAGATATCGTAATGCCGTTAGCAAAAGAATACGGAGTTAAAATAATTCCCGTTGATAGTGAGCACTGTGCAATTCACCAATGTATAAAGGACATTTCACAAGTAGACAAATTGATTATAACCGCATCCGGCGGACCATTTTTGAAGAAAACCGTATCAGAAATGAAAGAAGCGACTGTAGAACAAGCTCTTGCACATCCGAGATGGAACATGGGCAAGAAAATCACTGTAGACAGCGCAACACTTATGAACAAAGGTCTTGAAGTTATAGAAGCACACCATCTGTTTAATATGCCATATGACAAAATAGAAGTTGTTGTGCATCCGCAAAGTATTGTCCATTCAGCTATTGAGTATGCTGACGGAAGTGTTATTGCTCAACTGGGACTTCCAAGCATGCATATTCCAATACAGTATGCAATTACTTATCCGGAACGTTATGAAGGCATTAAATCAAAAAGTTTCAGCTTTGCAGAAATTGCAAGACTTGATTTTGAAGAACCGGATTGGAATAAGTTTAAAGCATTAGAAATGGCATATGAAGCCGGTAAAAAGGGCGGTTCCGCAACGGTATGTTTAAATGCAGCTAACGAAGAATCCGTTTTTGCGTTTTTAAGAGGAGAAATTAAGTTATTTGACATTATTGATTTAACGAAAAAAATGATAAGAGAACATAGTGTCATTAAATCGCCGTCACTTGATGATATTTTTGAAATAGATAATGAAATACGTATAAAAACAAGAGAACAGATTTTGCTTACCGGCAGTAAAGTATAGTCATTTAAATTAACTTTTTATTTTTATTTTAATTCAGCAGAAAAAATGCTGTATTCAAATACGTAGCAAAAAGTATCCATAAAAAATATGGAATCATAACTAAAGCGGACGTTTTTGAAACTTTAAAAAATTGAATAATCGTTAACAGGGCAAAAATATCCATTAATATTATAATAATCAGACCTAATCCTATATTTTTCATCCCGAAAAAGACCGGACTCCATATAAGATTTAACGCTAATTGAATAACAAAAAATACATACCCCAAAATTTTATTTTTAAAAGTTGGCTTTATAGTATAAAGAATTAAAGCAATTAAAAGAGTTGTATATAAAATTATCCAAACAGGAGAAAATATCCACGCTGGCGGATTTAAAAACGGCTTATTTAAATTGTCGTACCAAATTGAACTAAACATACTTTTATTCTGTAACATTAAAAAAAAAATAACATTAACAGAAAGTATAATTTTTTATATCAACTCTTCTAATCGGACTTTTTTATTTTCAGATTTATACGGAATAATTTTGTTTAATAATTTCATTGCTTCTTTAATTTTATATTGATTTGCGCTCATGTTAACATAAGTCGCGGTAGAATCAGTTGTTTCTTTAAAGCCTAAATCCGCATACTTATTTATGGTATTATATGGACCGTTTGTAATTGCAGATAATTTTATTCGTGAACCTTTGTTATCTAAAAAGTCTTTAAACACTTGATAAAAAAGAGTTTTACCTGCCAGTTTTACTTTTTCGCCTATTTGAACAGGAATTGTACATATACAATCGATAGTTGTAGTTGAATTTGGGAAATACGTAATTATTCCGCATAATTTATTATTAAAACTTTCTACATACGTAACGTTCCCGGGGTTCTCTGCCATATCAATTGCATATTCAAGCATTTCATGCCATCTGTCTGATTCGGTTTTTGAATTCTGAGGCATTAAAGTTTTAAAATCTGTTTTTTTGCTGAACTTTTTTAAAGCAATAATATCTGCACTGTCTGTTACTTTGTAAAGACTCCTTTTCCCACTTGTTGCAATTAAATTAGCTTTAAAACTTTGTGTAGAATTTTCGATTTGCATAAGACACCTTATAATTATTTAAAAATATGTAAAAATTTTTTTTGCTACTAAGTTCCATAAATCTATATAGTTCAAATGCTTGATTTTATTAAACACATGTCATACAAATATATGATTTTTTGTTTTTATAACATTAATTTTTGTGAAAATAATATATAATTTTAATAGGAATATTGACTTTTATAAGTATCCCATTAAAAAAAGAATAGAGACAAGGTGCAATAAGCAAATAGCATCTAAGAGAATATTTAATAAACTTGTTCGCTTAATCGCTATTCACTTATTCACTTTAAAGATAGGAGAATACCGCAATGGGTATGGCAGCTTCTCAAGCAAGGTATTTAGCCCTTGTTGCAAGAAAATCAAATTGTGAATACGAAGGACAACAAATTAACCAAGCAAGGTTAGTGTTATCCAATCAGACTGCTAACTTGTTTAACCAGATGCTGGGTTTACAAGTGCCGGTTCCTCCAAGCACTCAAGATTATACAAAAACGCAGTATTCTTTTTCAACCGGTTCAAGTACCGCAACAATTGACAGATGGGACCAACTTGCGAATCCGGAACCCGATTACAACTATGTTGTATCGTATCATTTTTATAATGACGTTTATACAGGCTCACAAAAACGCCTTGTTGATCCTCAGGTTCAATTCTCAAGTCCTACTTCTCCGCAAGAAATAGAAAGATTGAACAAGTTAATACAAGATATAACAAGTTATAAAAACATACTTACGCAGTTAGAAAATGAGAAAAAGACTTTAAATGCAGATATCACAAAGTTGGAATTGCAAAAATCAACTATTGAAACGCAGAAAAGCAAAATAGAAAATTATGCTGCCGCAACAACAACTTATAAAGATATTCAAGATGCCAGATATAATGAAAACGGAAATTTTGTATTTAAATCAGATGGCAGCGATGATGATAAAATTTATACCGCTTACGCACACATGGGAGAACAAAATAAAAAACTGGCAGAAGATTCATTGAATGCAATGAAAGATGCCGGTCTAATAGATAAAAACATAAACGTAGAAGATGTATTTATAGATTCATCAACGACGCCTCCTACAATTGCATTCAAATCCGATCTGGATAATTTAATAGGAACTTCTCCCGCAACGACATTATCAACATACGGCGTTGATAATAGTGATTCTCCTGTCGGGAATTCTATTCAAGGAATTATTGCAGAATATGATGCTCAACTTGAACCTATTGAACAAAGCATAGAAACAAAAAAAGCTCGTCTAGAAGAAATTCCGGCAGAGGAAGCAGATGCAGAAGCTCAATTAAAAGAGTTAGAAGATTTATATGAAAAAGATATCGGACATCCTACTTATGTCGGTAACTGTGGCTTAACACTGCTTGAATCACTAGATCCAAACCAAGAAGCAGAACTTCTTCAAGTATGGAAAGACATGAAAGAGATTAATCCGGAAAGCAATATTTTCAGATATTTTGATGATGAAGGCGGTGGATACAAAGGCGGTATATATACATTCCGATTGAACGGTGTTGATTATTACACCACCCTTGCGGATTTGGAAGCTTCTTATCAAAGCGGAACAGGCATTAATAATATAGACGGACAAGATAAATTGTATTATTACAATGCTTCAATGGTTAAGAAAAAGTTTGAGAAAAAGGAAAAAGCCCTTCTTGAAACAGACAGCAGCGGAAGGTTTACTTCAGTAAGATTTGAAGATGACTCTGTTGCATATACATTGACAGTCGAACAAATAACAGATGAAGATGCTTATAAAGACGCAATGAACCAATTTAACTACGAAACAAATCTGTATAATAAAATGGTTCAGGATATAAACGCTAAAACTTCAATTATTCAGCAAGAAGACAGAACTCTTGAATTGAGATTGAAACAGCTTGATACAGAACAAAATGCTCTGTCTCAAGAAATGGATGCAGTACAAAAAGTTGTCAAAGACAACGTTGAAAAATCCTTCAAGACATTTGGAGGGTAATTAGAATAAATACTTACAGCACTTATTCTGATGAAAAATGTAAAATTGAAAATAGAAAATTATTTTATATAGTTTGTATTTTCAATTAATAAAATAAGTTCAACAAATAGAATAAAAAGAAAGCAGAAAAATGTCTTACAAAAACGATGGATACTTAGTAATAGCAAACAAATACGGCTCCGCATCATCAGATGCAAAGGTTATGTTGTATGAAACTTATGACAGACTAAGAGACTTGACTGTATCAGGTTCTGCCAGCTCAGGCACAGGATTTGAAGCTGCCGGTGGTTTTTTATATCAATTAGCCAGCTTGTTTGCACCATCAGCCTTTATGACTACATTAGGCGGTACAACTGCAATGAATGTACCGGGGACTTCATATTGGACTCCATATACAGGGGGTGCCGGAGGTACTACAGGCACATATTCTTCCTTTGGAGTTAATTCATTAGGTAATTATTCAGGATTCCCAAGCGGTTATGCAGCAAATTTCGGTTACAGAAACGGCGGTTATACAACCGGTGGTGCCGCTGGATTGTTGACCGGTTTTGGATCATCTGACGGACAAGCAACAGGATTTGCATCCGGAATAGGAAGTATTGCCGATATAGCAAGTACGGCTGCATACGGAATTGGTACCGCAAATGGATACGGAATCGGGGCTAAAAATATTTTAATGCCGCTTGCCGGTATTGTTTCCGGTTGGGGCGGAATAATGACCGCAGCCGCACCTTATTTAGGCGAATTTGGACTTCCTGCCGTAGTAATGGGCAACTTAATGCAAGGTACCACATCTGCCGCACTATCAGCATACCAAACCGTTTCGAGCAATATTGTGGCAAATGCTGATACAATTCTTTCGCAAAAAGTTGCAAACATTGAAGCTGTATGTAAAATGTTAGATACACAGAGTGACGTTGTAAGAAAAATGCTTAAAGATAACATTGAGTCTGCAAGCAAAGATATTCAAGACTTATAATAGTTAAAGCTATTAATAAAATGAACAAAAGAACTTTTTTTAGAATAATGTTGGATATATTTTTTAATAATGCTATCATGAAAACGATAGCATCATTTTTGAGTTGGAAGAATTATAACGTACAGAAATACGATTTTATTAATTTTTGTAACAATAATGACTATTTTGACACAAAAGAGCTAAAGTTTTTAAATAATGTGCCGTTATATAAAGAAGAGAGCCATCGGTACGATAACAGATTCTTATTTAATGGAAAATGTAAAATTGAAAATATGAAATAGTTTAGTTATTTTAGCTATATATTTTTAATTATCCATTATTAATCCAAGAACAAAATATTATGAAAACTAAAGAAATGTTAACAAATGTAACAAAACAATCAAATATTAGGCAATTTTTCAAGGTTACATGTTTTATAATACATGTAGGCTTAGAATGCATAGGAGAAAAAACTTATGCGTGAAGAACTACAAGACAATATGAAACGGTTAGTGAATTTCTTGAATTTTGCCAAAGCATTCTTCAAACGGAAAAATCCATTGAAAGAGCTTGCCGTTAGCTTATTGACAAGCCTCAAGGAAATGTTAACAATAAGACAGAAGTTGAAGATGGCGAAATACAGAGTTAACTATCACAAACACCAGCTTCACAAAATGGAAAGCTTAATAGCAGAAAACAATGAACACACATTCCTGAAAGGCAAAAACTTGAACCAACTAAGATAAAGGAAGCCTATTATGGGATTGATTGCCTCAAGTTTCAGAGTAATGTATTTAACGGCGTACAGAATATCGCTGGAAACAAAGATACAGTGGATTGCCTCTGCAAAATTGGATTTGGTAAGTTCTTCCAATGACATTATGGCATTGGGTAATGACTTAGATCCTAATAATCCGGCAGTGAAACAACTGGAAGCCCGAAGAGATAAGTTAACCGTTCTTGAGAAAAAATTGGATCTTCAAATGGAAGAATACCAAATGAAATTAGAAATGGTTAACAGGGAAATTGATTCAGCTAAAAAAGCAGTCGATTCCGCGATTGAAAGATCATTCTCTTATGATTTAGGATAAAATAATCAATAAAAAAGAATTAAGTAGGCGGCGATGGAATCCATCGCCGCCTCACTATTTATAATTTTAATTCATTATTTCAAAAGTTCTTCTGCTAATTTAGCTTCTACTCTTCCATTTAATGTTTTAGAAACTTTCTTAATGTTTTCCGCCATTGTTTCCATTTCTTCAGTCCATATAAAGTAGTCATTAACATATTTTTCACCCCTTGAAAAATACCCGCTCATTTGAACTTCAATAATTTCTTCAAGCATTTTTCTTGCAGTAGAAACCATTTTTTCAATGTTAATATCTAAAATTCCTTCTTTTGAAATTGTTATTGCTCCATTCTGTATAAAGAAATAGTTTTGCATTACGGAACGAACTCTGTGTGCTTGGCTTAATGTCGGCTTAGACATCATCATGTTATCTGAAGCGTATGTTACTATAATCTGCTTTCTTTGTTCTTCCGTATACATGCCGGCACTTGTTAATACATCAAGCATAGAAAGAGAAACCATATCAGCTTTATTTTCTTCTATAATTGATTTATACTTACCTAACCCTTCTGTTCCGGTTTTTGGCCCTAATGAGTGTCCGTTTTCGTGACCGACAGTAAACCAATGATCCGCTTCATCATTATAAAATTTATGAAGCTCTTTATTTAAAGTTGCATCAAGTCTTTTTTGCATTTTTTCTTTTGCGTCTTCTGATGTTATCATACGAATTTGTCTGTGATAAACATTTCTTCTTCCGCCATCAAGAGCAATAATTGACATTTTATCATCATTTGGTAAATTTTCGGCTAAAGTAATTCCGGCTCTGAATTCTCCTACATCGCCCGTTACTGCAACTAAATCAACATCTACCATTGTCTGTTTTGATTCTTTAT
The DNA here is from genome assembly GCA_902796585.1 of uncultured bacterium. Taxonomy (GTDB): domain Bacteria; phylum Cyanobacteriota; class Vampirovibrionia; order Gastranaerophilales; family Gastranaerophilaceae; genus CAG-196. Next base: position 8,542 of record CADBPN010000089.1, on the reverse strand, counting down.
CGGGTGATATGTTTTGTACGTATTTATCATTAAACGGCATATTCTGAGCCATTAGCGGTAAATATTTTTTTACATTTAAAATAGCATCTGTTCCTTTTTTATTAACTATACCAACTCTGCCGCCAAGAGAATCTTTTGCAACAGGTGTAATTCCAAAATCATCTAGCAAAGCTTTTAGTTCCGGATTCTCTACTACCGTTTCTGTTAATTCATCAGAATAATTTTCTCTTGTTATTGTAAATTCAAGCGGAGTGTCTTGAAGTGTAGCCCACTTTTTATCTGCATAACCGTCTAACATGGGATCCGGTGTTCTGAGAGCTTTTGCTTGAAGTCTTAGAAACTCGTTAAAATCTTCATTTGTAGAAGTTTCCGCAGCTTTATCAAGTTCTGATGCCATTATTTCAAAATCATCTCTAAACTTATCAACATAATCAATTGCAACAAGCTCCTCTCCCTGTCTTTCAACGAAAGAACGCTGGTTCAGAATTTTTTTAACTTCTTCTGACTTACCTTCCTTGAGCATTTTTATAAGTATATTATGAAATTCATCTTTTTCTAAATCCAAAGGATAAAGTCCTTCTCCGGCTCTCTTTTGAACACCTTTAGCAAGTTCTATCATGTGCGAATTTCTGTCCAGTGCACAAACGCCTTTTTGAGCATCAAAAAGAATTTTTGTTAATTTTGCATCTTCATTTCCTTTTGCAATTTCTTCTTCCAAATAAGCTTTAAATCCAAGATTGTGATGGTCATCAATAATCATCTCAACCTTATCTAAAACAGCAGCGGCACGTACAAGGTGTTTTAATGCTTCTTTATCACCATCCCTCAGAGCCAAATATTCAGGAGCATCCGGAACAAGCATCTTTTTTGTGGTTAAGTAATCTTTATGTGTTCTTTTTTCTAATTCTTCTCTTGATAGATTTAATTCGTATGTTTTATTCTCTATGCTCATATAAAATTTCTCCTATCCTATTTTTGTTGGGTTCCATCCAACCTACTTTACCACTATTCTACAACTTATGCATAGATTTGTATTCGACTATTAATAGGATATTAAAGACTCATAAATAAATCCGACTGCACTTTATATGTTTAATAACCCTATGAATAAATTACTAAACAAATAATGGTGCTTATACGCTAGTGGTGCTTTATAGGAAGTGATTATATCATTACTTTAATGGATACAGATATTCAAATATACAAAAATTTAGGTAAAAACATTAAAAAATATAGATTGGCTAAGAATATTTCCCAAGAGAAACTTTCTGAGCTATTAGAAGCAAATCCCAAATTTGTCGGACATGTTGAAAGAGTGGAAAGATTTATAAGTTTAAAAAAACTTATTCACATCTCCCAAATACTTGAAGTCCCGCTTAGTGAATTATTCATTTTTGATTAGAAAAATTAATATAGTTTTCTTTGATTTTCACCCAGTGGCTCTATCTGACATCAGATTGAACAATGTTTGACGTAAAGTATTTATTTGCTGTTTTTACGATATCGGAAGCTGTAACTTCATCAATTAATTTCACGTAATTATCCAAAAAATCGTATCCAAATCCATAGGCTTCAAAATATCCGAGATTTGAAGCTTTTTCTGAATTTGTTTCAAGTGCCAATATAAAACCGCCTTTTAATCTGTCTTTTGCATTCTGCAATTCCGTATCAGATACAAATTCCGATTTTAGTTTATTAATTTCTTCTAAAATCATATCTCTTGATTTTTCTAAAGTTGCCGGATTAGTACCAATATAGCCCATAAAGATTCCGCCGAGCATTTTTGGAGAATAACTTGTTCCAAGCTGATAAGCAAGTCCATCAGCTTCTCTTAGATTCTTGAATAATCTTGAACTCATTCCGGAACCCATCATTGTATTTATAACTTTTAAAGTAACAAAATCTTTTTTGTCCTGCACACCTGCAGTCTGCCAACCCATAAACAACCATGCCGTTTGTAAATCTTTAATTGTTTTTGAGATTTTTTTAGGACTGTTTATTTTAGTAACAGAAAATTTAGAAAAATCTACTTTTTGCTGTTTTTTATCCGAAAAAATATTTCCAAATGTTTGTATCATATCATCTTGATTAACATTTCCGTTTATTGAAACTATTATATTTTTTGAATCAAAAATTTTACCGTAATATTTTAATACATCATTTCTTGTAATTTTCGGTAATGTTTTTTCTAAAACTAAATTTGTATGAGAATATACACTGTTTTCAAAAATTGCAGTTTTAAAATTTTCCAAAGCTACATTCATTGGTATATCTCTTCTTTGTTTTATTTTAGAAAGAATTTCCGTTCTTTTTTTCTCCAATTCGTAATCTTCAAAAAGTGCATTATTCAAAATCTCATCTAAAATTTCCAATGTTTTACTAATCTGAGCTGTTGTTGTTTTTACATCAATTGTAAAAAAGTCTTCACTGCAAGAAGGCGAAATTTCTATACCGTTTTCATCTAATATTTGAGCCAGTTCTTGTGAAGAAAACTTCTTTGTACCTTTTAAGAGAGTTGAAGCTGCCATAGTTCCTTCTCCCGGAATATTTTCCAAAAACTCGCCGCCTTTTGCAATAATGTTTATTGCAATTATGTCGTTATTCTTGTTTTGATTTACAAGTAGTGTTGTTCCATTATCAATTAAAAATTTTGAAGTTCCGTTTGATTCTGATATGGTTTGGTAATTATGATTGGTTTTTGCCTTTTGTTTTTGATTTTCCATTGATTTGGGTAAAACAACTGAAACTGCACTTTTATTTTTTCCTAAATATTTCTGCGCAGCAGCTTGAACATCACATTTTGTAACTTTATTTATCATATCCACATAATTCTTATACATATCAGAATTTCCGGTAAGAGCCATAATATAACCCAATTCAGTAGAAATATTTGATGTGGATTCTCTTGAATAATAAGTATCTTGAACTATCATCTTTTGTGCTCGCTCAAGTTCTTCATCAGTGATACCGTATTTCTGAATATTACTAATTTCTGTGAAAATAGCATTTTCTAATTTTTCTTGATTTGCCGGAATATAATTTGCATTAATATATAATATTCCGTCATCTCTAAAACTTCCGTTTGAAGCAGATATAGAGTATGCAAGTCCTTTCTGTTCCTTTATATCCCTATACAATCTGGAAGATTTTCCGCCTCCCAATATTTCAGACAACACGTCCAGCGCAAATGTATCTTTATCAGATATTTCTGCTCCTCGGAAACCTATCATCATATATCCTGAAGCTGTAGAATCAGAATATTCAATATTTCTTTTTTGTGATTGAATTTGATGCTCTTTTTTATATGTATTTTTTACCGGCTTTTTATACGGCTGATTAAATGCATTTTGAACTTTTGTAAGCGTTTTAGCGCTATCAACATCTCCAACTACAAGCGTTATCATATTTGAAGGAGAATAGAATTTGTTAAAATATTCCAAAATTTCTTCACGACGCATTGTTCCAACTATATCAGTAGTTCCTATCACTTTTCTTTTATAAGGATGGTGTGTGTACATAATGGAATTCAAATTGTCATAAACTTTTTTAGATGGTGTGTTTCCGTCTTTTGCTATTTCTTCAAGTACAACTTTTCTTTCTTTTTCCATTTCTTTCCTTGGAATTTGCGGATTTAAAAGCATGTCAGAATGAAGTTCAAGCGCCGTATCAAAGAATTCGGAAGGAATCGTAATATAATAATGCGTAAAATCTTTGCTTGTTGCAGCATTAACAACGGCGCCTTTTGATTCTAAAATTCTGTCTAAATCTCCGGTCGGATGAGTTTTTGTTCCTTTAAAAAATAAGTGTTCAAGAAAATGCGAAATGCCGTTATTTTTATCATTTTCATTAATAGAACCGGTCTTAATCCAAGTATCGATAGTCACTATTGGATTATTATGCATTTCATAGATAACCAAAGTCTGTCCGTTTGGCAGTTTATTTACAGTAAAATCAGCTGCCCATACAGAAACTGAAAATAATAACATTATAAAAACTAACAAAATTCGTTTAAAATTCAACATATAAAAATCCCTCATCTACATATATATAATATTACATTCCATTTTGATTTTCTATACCCAACTTAATAAGAATTTATCAACAAAATAAATTGTAACATTTTTGTAACATTTAATTAAATAAAGGCAATTTTTTTGATGTTGCTGTTTTAATAAATATATAAAGTTAGTGTTCAATACAGAAAGTAGGTTTAATATGCCAGAAGTTTCAAGTATAGGAGCTGTAGATTACGCTCAACAATATCAACAACCGCAATATGCAACAAGTAACACACAAGTTCCGGAAGAATATGAAGCGTATCCGGCTTATGATCCTGCAACAGAACAACCAAGGTCATCCGGCGGCAGTTTAATGGGATATGCTGCAGCTGCAATTATTCCTTCTGTTATAACAGGAATTGTTTGTTGGAAAAAAGGCGGAGCAAAAGCAAATGCTTTGAAAGAATTAGCAGAAGCAAGAAGTGTTGAAGCTACAAAAAAATATGAAGAAATAAAAAAAGCTGCAGAAGATGTTGTTAAAGAAGCTAACAGTAAAGAATTTTGCTGGTATAAACCCTCAACTTGGTTTAGCGCAGACAAAATTTCTATTAAAACAATAAAAGATAAATTTAAAAATTTTGTTGATGTTGATGCAAAAAAAGTTGATAAAGATACAAAAAAAGCAGCGGAAAAAGGAAAAGATAAAGCAAAAGGTGCTGATAAAAAAGACTAAAAAGGTTAAATAGCTGGGGGCGGAAGTTTTAATAAAACTTCCGCCCTCAATTTTATTTAATATAATCTTTTGTTTTTAAACCTAATATACGCCGTATTTCATTCTTATCATCAGTAGAACCGAATATAACAGCAAAAAGAGGATTTTCTTTATAATTTATTCTTCTTACTTCTAATACATTAGAATAATTAGATAAAAATCCTGCATAATCAAAACCGTTTATTTTATTTCTTGGAACATCTATAGGCACTTCTGCCATTGAAAAATAATAAATTTTATTATCGGCGTCGCGAAGTATTGAGTTCCAATCCGGCATTTTTTGTTTATAGAAACATTCATAAACATTTATGCCCCAGGCATATTTTGCGACATCGGTTGTACACCAGCCGGCAAAACGCATCGGGTTAACTTCTATAGGAATAATGTCACCCTTTTCGGTAACTCTTATTTCTATATGCATCGGGAAATTCCTTATTTCTTTTAATTTTCTTATATTGTTTAAAAGAAGTACAAACTTTGCCATGTGTTTTATCATTATTTCCGGTGACATTATATAAATCCTGTCGCTTACATCTTTTTCGTTTAAAAAAGGGTGCTGAAATATATTTAATATAACAGGTTCACCGTCTCTGTTATAATAAGCATCAATTGCAAATTCTTCACCTTCTATTAGCTCTTCTATAATAAATTTTGAAGAATCGATTACACTTTTCGGATAAAGAGATTCTGCTTCTTGCATTTCTTTCGAAAGAACAGATACTGTGTTATTCCATTCTTCAGCAGTCCTTACGGTATGAACACCGAAACTCAAAAAACCGACGGCAGGTTTTACCACTATTGGGAATTTAAGCTCTGCGGCTTGCAATTTTTGCAACTCTTCAAAATCAACAGCTCTGAAATAAAAATCCGGATAAAGTTCCTTAATTAGTTCTCTAAAAGCAATTTTATCTTTAAACAATTTAATATATGAACTTAAATTAGATTGAGGTATATTTTCCAAAATCCAATTTATGGCATTCTCTGAGTTAGAGTATATTAACGGATATTCCTGATATGTATAATATCTTTTAGCTTGTTCTGATGATATAAACTCAAAAGCTCCCGGCTCTATATTTGAGTCTTCAATAGATTCATTATCCAATACAAACCAATCATTTTGAATAATTGTATCTATTAACAACTCAGAAGCGTAAGGTTTTTCTATAATGAACATGTAAGCACCTCCAACAAATTAATTATATTATAAAATAAATTTTATTATACACAGTTTTTTGTGCTAAAATTTTGAGTATGGTAGCTGCAAGTTCATACGAAGAAGTTGTTTCACTAATTAAAGACCAGCTGGATATAGTAGACGTTGTATCAGATTATGTAACGCTTAAAAAAAGCGGAGCAAATTATTGGGGAAAATGCCCTTTTCACAACGATACAAAGCCATCAATGTCTGTCAGCCCTTCTAAGGGCATTTATAAATGCTTTTCTTGCGGAGCCGGAGGAGATGCACTCCATTTCTTAGTTAAAATCCAAAATCGTGAATACAAAGATGTAATAAGAGAACTTGCTGATAAATTTGGCATCGAAATGCCTAAAAAATACCAGATAAAAGATAAGAATATAAGCCTAAAAACAGAAATGTTAAAGGCATGTAAAAAAGCTTCCGAGTTTTATCACAGAGAACTTTATTCGGCTCCCGATTCATCAGTCGGCATGACATTACTAAAAAAGCGTGATATTACGGATGACATAATAAAAAACTATAAGTTAGGCTGGGCTCAAAATAAGTATGACGTATTGTATAAAGAACTTCATAAAGAATTTTCTGACGAAGTATTGGAAAAAGCCGGACTTATTATTAAGTCAAACAACGGAGGGTGGATTGACCGCTTTAGAAACAGAGTTATAATCCCGATAAGAAATGAAAACGGAGAGTGTGTGGCGTTTGGTGCACGTGCGGTTAAAGACGGAGAACCGGCAAAATATTTAAACTCTGCAGAAACTCTGATATACAACAAAAGTAAAATTTTATTCGGTATAGATACTGCTCTTGATTCAATTAAAGAAATGGACAGTGTAATTATTATGGAAGGATATTTTGATGTAATATCCGCTCAAGCGCATGGTGTAAAAAATGCCGTTGGTTCTTGCGGAACAGCACTAACTCCTGAGCATGTAAAGCTTTTATCCCGTTACACAAAATCCAGAAAAATATATCTTTCTTTTGATACGGATAAAGCCGGTATTAACGCAACAAAACGTGGCAGCAGCGTAATCAAAGAAACACTTTCCGTATTGGGAGATGTTAAACAATTTGATGAAAGTCATATTTCTACAGCATCTGACAACAAATACTCTTGCGAAATAAGAGTCATTTCTCCGCCTCATGGGAAAGATCCGGATGAATTTATAAGAACAATGGGAGGAGAAGCGTATTTAGAATATGCAAAAAACGCTCCGTTACTAATAGATTTTCTTTTGAATAATACGTTAAAAAACAGAAATGAAGCACAAACTCCGCAAGAAAAAGCAGAACTTGTTTCCCAAATAATAGATATTTTAAAAGACGTTAACAACAAAGTTATCCAATCTGAATATGTAAAAATGGTTTCAGAGATAATGGATATTGACGAAAATGCAATACTCAAAGAGCTTTCAGCATTAGAAAAACATGAAATGTATTCTCATAAAATCCCTATTCAAAAAAAAGATGTAACAAATTCTTCACAATTCGAAATAAAAGCGCAAAAAAATTTATTGAGCGTTTTTATATCAAGTGGAAGTGTTTTAGGGTTTGAAAAAACAAAAGAAATGCTTCCCGAAAATATAATCCAAGATGAAAAGTTAATAATTGTAAAAAATACAATTGACAAATTTGCGTGTACAATAAATAATGTTAGGGAATTAACAGAAAAATTGTTTACGGAATTCATTGAGGATGAAGATTTAACAAATATAGTAACAGATATAGTTGGACTTTCAGAAGCATTTAACGGCTTAGACCCCGAAGGGTATGAGCATGCCATAAAAGAAAACGTTCAAAGACTCAAGAAATGTTACAAAGATAAAGAAGCAAAGAAGATTCGTGAACAATACAAGAAAGTTAACGATGACGAAATAGAAGCATTAAAAATTCAAATGCAGCTCAGAGATAAAATAAAATTAAGGACTGGAGATAAATAAATGACCCAAAGAAAAAATTCACATTCATCAGTAATAAGTGTAGAAGAAGAAAATCTTGATATACTTGATTTTGATTCAGAAAAAGATATCGAAGAAAATTCAGAGGAAGATGATTATATTGAAACTGACTTAGGTACTGATAACATTGAAGATATCATTGGTTCTGCAAAATTAAACGGTGTAAAAAGTGATGATTTTTACATGATGGATTCTGATTCAAGAGAATCTGTTGTAGACAATGATATTCAAAGAGGAATGGCTGTTGAAGATCCTGTCAGGTTATATTTAAGAGAAATCGGCAGAATCAAACTTCTTTCCACAAATGAAGAAATCGAGCTTGCAAGAAAAATTCTTCAAGGCGGAACTCCCGGCGCTATAGCAAAACGTAAACTTGTACAAGCCAACTTAAGACTTGTTGTTTCTATTGCAAAAAAATATGTAGGCAGAGGAATGCTTTTCTTAGATTTGATTCAAGAAGGAAATTTAGGCTTAATAAGAGCTGCTGAAAAATTTGACCACGAAAGAGGGTTCAAGTTTTCGACTTATGCAACATGGTGGATTAGACAAGCTATTACAAGAGCTATTGCAGACCAAGCAAGAACAATTCGTATTCCGGTTCACATGGTTGAAACCA
>CADBPN010000088.1 GCA_902796585.1 uncultured bacterium | reverse complement strand
CCTTTAACACCGCGGTGAACGCAGCATTTTTCTTCGATTTCCTTAGTGATTTCTATTTTGCCCATTTGACCTCCTTATAATCAAAAATAAAGCTATATCCTCGTATAGAACTATTATACAATAAACATTTTTTTAAGTAAGATATAGTTGCATATAAATCAGCTTGCAAATTTCTTGTTTTATCATGTGTTATAATTAGTTCATAAGAAAGTATAAGGAGTGTAATATGACATTTTTAGAACTTGCAAAGGCAAGATTTTCTTGCAGACAATTTTCTGATAAAGAAGTAGAAAGAGAACAAGTAGATAGAGTAATTCAAGCAGGATTATATGCGCCAACTGCCGTAAACAAACAATCCTTTAAAATTTTTGAGATATCATCTTCCGAAAAAATAGAAAAACTAAAAAAAGCTACACCTTTTACTTTCGGAGCAAAGGAGTTTTTGATTGTAGGTGCAGATAAAAATAATTCATACGTCCGTAATTTTGACGGCAAGAATTTTGCAGAAATAGATGCTGCTATTGTTGCAACGCACATGATGCTTGAAATTCAAGACATAGGATTAGGAACGACTTGGGTTGGACATTTTGATGAAAATGTTTTAAAATCAGAGTTTCCGCAAATGAAAGATTATAGTATTGTTGCTATTTTCCCGATCGGATATCCGGCAGATAATGTTAATGTGAGTCCAATGCATAATATTTCCAAAAATGCAGAAGATGTAAAAGTAGACATATAGATCGGCGCAGTTGTTACAAAAGACGTTCCGTCTAATGCACTTGCAGCCGGAGTCCCTGCAAAAACAATCAAAAAGATTAACTAAAATCGAGTCTTCGGAAAAATTACAAATTTTTCTTGCACACTCATCAGTTAAAATTTTGAACAAATTTTTTACCCATTTCAAAAGCAGCGGCCAAATCTTTTGGAAATTGCGAATCTCTTACTTCACGTTTATGTTTTTCGTCAAATAGATCAATATCATATTTGGAATAATCTATAAATTGATAAGTATCGCAAGAATACAATACTTCTGAATATCCCATAACGTGATTTAAGCTTTTTACGTTATCCTCTAATATTGTCGGATAATTATATTTTTCCATCCAATCTCTAGGGCAGTTCATTGTAAAAATTACTCCGCAGGGAATTGTTTTTGGTCTTAAACTTTTAAGTCCTCCGTTTTCTTTATCAACAAGATATGTATGAACGGGGAATATCAGTCTTTCCAAAAAACTCCTGAATTCGCCCGTCGGATAAGAAAAATAAACAGGAGAACCCATTATTATCGCATCTGCTTGAATACATTTTTCTAAAATAGGTCTTAAATCATCTTTTATTGCGCATACACAATTTGTAGTTGCACCTTTTCTTTTACAAGCAAAACAACTCAAACACCCTTTAAAATTTATATCATACAAGTTAAAAAATTCTGTTTCCGCCCCTGCAGATTCAGCTCCCTTTTGAGCTTCTTTTAGCAGTTTTGCTGTATTGAAATTTTTTCTCGGACTGCCGTTTATTATTATAACTTTTTTCATATTATTGTAATTTACCCCATTTACCCCATTTACCCTTTTTACCCCTCTTTCCATGAAGTTCCGTAATTTATATCAACATCAAGCGGAACTTTCAATGGTTGATTTAATTCCATACAATCAAGCACAAGTTTTTTAAGCGGTTCAAGTTCTTCTTTTGGCAGTTCAAATATTAATTCATCATGAACCTGCATAATCATTTTTGCCTTAAATTCTTTCTCTGATAATTGCTTATCTACTTCTATCATAGCCATTTTTATCAAATCGGCGGCAGTACCTTGCAGCGGCTGATTTATTGCTGCTCTTTGGGCAAATTCTCGAATTTGGTAATTAGGGCTTCCCAACTCTGTTCCTAAATAACGTTTTCTGCCAAAAATGGTTTCTACAAATCCGTTTTGATTTACAAATTCTATTTCATGAATCATATATTCTTTTACTTTTGGATAAGTTTCGAAATATTTATCAATGAATTCTTGGGCCTCATTATTAGATATACCTAAGCTCTTTGCAAGACCATATTTAGATTGACCGTAGACAATTCCAAAGTTTACAGCTTTTGCTTTTCTTCGCATATCTTTTGTAACATCGTTTACATCTACTCCAAAAACTTTTGCAGCAGTCATAGTGTGGACATCCTCACCTGAAACGAAAGCGTGTATTAAATTTTCATCACCGGAAACGTGCGCAAGAAGTCTTAATTCAATTTGAGAATAATCTGCGCTTAAAATTAACGAATTTTCTTTGTCTTTTGCACAAAATGCCGCGCGAATTTTATTCCCTTCTTCTGTTCTAATAGGGATATTTTGTAAATTAGGGTTTGAAGATGAAAGTCTTCCTGTTACGGTAAGTGCTTGATTATATGTAGTATGAATTCTTCCGTCACGCTTGCTGATTAGAGCCGGCAAGGCATCTGTATAAGTGGACTTTAATTTTGAAAACTTTCTGTGTTCTAATATGTATTCACAAATTTCATATTCCTGAGCCAGTTCTTCCAATACTTCAGCACTGGTAGAGCGGGATTTTTTCTTCTTAGTTTTTAGTTCTAATTTGTCAAATAAAACTTCTGCAACTTGTTTTGGGGAATTAATATTAAAAGGTTCTCCTGCAAGCTGATATATTAAATCTTCCAGTTCTGCCAGTTTATCAGTAAGGTATGAAGATAATTCATTTAGATAATCTACATCAACGGAAACCCCTGTGTGTTCCATTTTTGCCAAAACGATTGTTAACGGTATTTCAATATCTTTTACAAGTTTTTGTTCATTTTCATCAAGATTTTTTTGCCAATAATCGTATAAATTAAACATTACATAAGCTTCATCACAAGCGTACTTCTGTTCGTCGTCTTGATTAGACATAATATGATTTAGGAAATCCAAAGATTGTGCTTCCAGAGTATGTTTTCTGTTTGGATCTTTGACATAACTGGCAAGTAAAACATCGTACTCTAAACCTTTGGGATTAAATCCGTTATTAAGCAGTAAATGGTAATCGGATTTTGAATCAAATCCTATTTTTTTTATGTTTTCATTTTCTATTATAGGTTTTAATTTATCAATAAATTCTTCGTTAAAAAATCTGTTTTTACCGTTTGATATTGCAATTCCGGATATTAAATCTTCTTTTTTCAGATATTTTATTGAAATTATATTAGAGTTAGAAATATCATTAATAGCTGATTCTAAAGAATCTTTTGTAACAATTTCGTATTCAAAATTAGTATCATCAATGTTTTCCTTTATTGCTTGTGAAAATAAACCTTGCTGAATAGGTTCTGCTGAATTTGATTGATTTTGAGCAGAAAATAAATTTAAGGTAGTATCTTCAGCCGGAACGTTGGCATTAAATGAAGAAAGTATTTTGTCTATATTCTTAATAAATGTGTAAAACTGCATTCTTTTTAGAAATTCTGAAACCTTATCCAAACTTGGCAAAGTTACAGAAGCGGTATTTATATTAAAGTTTACGTCAACATCTCTGATAATTGTGGCTAAATCCTTTGAGAGAACCGCAATTTCTTTTCCGTCGCATATTTTTTGTTTGACAGCTTTTTCCGGAATATTTTCACAATCCTCTAAGACAGCTTCAAGGTTTGGATATCTGTTTAATAGTTTTTGCGCTGTCTTCTCTCCTATACCTTTTACACCCGGAATATTATCTGATGTATCTCCGCGTAGTCCCTTATAATCGGTAATTTGATTAGGCCATACTCCAAGCTTTTCATAAACTTTATTCCAATCGTATTCAATCAATTCTCCTTTTGAAGGTATCAAGACTTTTACAGTTCCGGATTTATCGATAAGTTGAAAGCTGTCTTGGTCTCCGGTAAGAATCAGAGTGTTATGTCCGGCTTCCGAAGCTATTCTGGAAATTGTCCCGATTACATCATCGGCTTCAAATCCTTCTTTTGTATAAATAGGAATATCAAAAGCATTTAATCCTTCGCAGATTAAACCTATTTGAGTTCTTAATGTGTCCGGCATGGCTTCTCGTTGAGCTTTATATTCTTCGTATTTTTCGACTCTGAATGTTTGTCTCCCGACATCAAATGCAACAGCAATAAAGTCAGGATGAATTTTTCCAAGTAAATCAAATATTGCTTTAAAAAATCCATATACAGCCCAAGTTGGTTGATTTTCCGAATTTTTCATATTAGTTCTTTCCAGTGCAAAGAACTGACGGAAAGCAAGAGCGTGACCGTCTATTAATATCAAAGTTTTCCTGTCAGACATACAATCAAATCCCTCAAATCCTAGTATAATAATGTAATCTTATTATATCACGATGCATTATTTATAGTAAATGCATTTCCTAAAAAATTTATTTATTATAATTAACAATCTCAAAACCTAATTCTTCTATTTTATTTTTTAGTTTTTCGTTGCGGGTAATTTTGTATTCATCAAAATGATTATCAATTGTACCGTCTTCATATCTGCAAGGATGAATTAATGCTTCTGCGGTAATATCATTTTTATCTTTTAATGCTTCAAGACCGTATGCAACAGTTAAACTTGTCATCATAGAAGTGTATCCGACACCCAATAAATAGTCATTTGTGCTCAAATGATATTTTTTTGCAACCGGTTTATTTATTATAGTGAAGGAATCCAACAATATTATTTTAATTATGTTTATAAAATATGCTTTATTCAGATGAATTGTTATTTCCGGAACTATATACGGTTTTTCGAACTGAGTTCTTATTTGAGTAATATTATACTCATTTGCCAGTTTGCAAACTATTTTAAATATCTCAGGAATAGAGTGTGTGTGTACATGTGAATCAATGTGGGTAATTTTTATTCCTGTATTTCTGATTTTTTCTATTTGTGCTCTAAATTCGTCTTCAATTTGCTTTAAAAAAATGTTTTTTTTGCTGCCGTACGATTTTATCAAAAGTTTTATATACGAGTTATTAAAATTTCCGTTAGAATCGGTTAACTCTGTTAAATCGCTTAATAGAGATTTACCTTCAATTATATTAAGGTGTACGCCGACTCCAAGTCCTTCACATTGAGGGATTATTTTTTTTACTGCCTCTTCAAATGCTTCTCCGTTTGCAACAAGACTTGCACTTTTTAAAATACCGCATTCATACCCTTCTTTAACTGCAGTATTAAACGCAGCGTTCATTCCAAAATCATCAGCATTTAAAACAAATTTTTTACTCAAATCATAATTCCTATTCTTTATATAATACTATCATAAATAGGATTAAGAGAAAATAATTATTTATGCGTAAAAATCTAATTTTTTCTTATTTTGAATAACTTCAGCCTTATGTTTTATTGATTTTGCTTGGCTAGCTACTTTATAATCTTGGCCGGAAGGATCTTTTGGTGCCATTGCTGATTTTATTACAGTATCTGCCTGTTCTATTGTTTGTTCCGGATTCTCTTCATTTAAAGACGGCATTTTTATTGATACATGACCACCGACAGGAATCCCTTGTGAATTTTTTTCAATAACAATCGGACCTGCAAGATTACCGGCAGCACGTTTATGTGCAAGCTCGTGAGCGTATATTTCACGATAATTTTTTCTTATCAATGCTTGTTTATCGGCATCTCTGAACCTCGGAAATGTCATAAAATCCATACACATTAACTCCTTTTCCACTTTTATTATAACTCTTTTTCAGAGCTTTTCAAGTGCAGGAGTTGCTAATATTCACCCTTAATTGCTGTATACAAGAGCTTTTACTTCTTTTCTTTTAATTTTCTTGGTTGCTGTTCTCGGCAAAGCTTGATTAAGAACAGAAATGTTAATAGGTCTTTTATATGGCGCAAGGCTCTTGGACATATTTTTAACTTCTTCTCTCATATACTTAATAAGCTCTTCGCCTTGATATTGAGCTTTAACAGCTTCTGTCGGAACTACTACAACGGCAATATCCTCTGTACCGTCTTTTGCTCCGCCTTCTCTTGAAACACCAAAAACGCAAAGTTCTTCAAACTTATCACTTTTGGAAAGAACTGCCTCTACTTCTTCCGGAAATACTTTCTTTCCGCCGGACAGAACTATCATATTTTTAATTCTGCCGGTTATATAGATTCTGCCTTCTTTATCCATTCTGGCTATATCACCGGTGTGGAAAAATCCGTCCGGATCAATGGCTTGAGCTGTAAGTTCAGGTTGATTATGATATCCTTTCATTATAGAGGGTCCTCTTAAAAGAAGTTCGCCCGTATTCTCGTCAATTTTTACATCATAACTTGGCAAAGCTTTTCCGACTGAATGCAAATCTCTGCATTTTTCCAAGTTAAGTGTTGCAACAGGACTGGTTTCGGTAAGACCGTATCCTTCGTATACATCAATACCAATTCTCTTAAAGAATCTGGCAGTTTCAATATCAAAAGGTGCTCCGCCCGATAAGCATGCCTTGAAGCTTCCGCCAAAGCAGTTATGCAGTTTTCTGAACATTATTTTCTTAATCCATCTGAACGGAAGGAATTTTGCTAAGAAAAACTTAATAGGGAATGTTTTTTGATAAATTTTTGAAGAATTTCTTATTTCTGCTTCAAGAACAGATTTTAGCATTCTTAAAAATGCAGGAACAAGAATCATAAAATGTATTTTTCTGTCTTTGATTGTATTAAGAACATCTTTTGGTTTTAAACTTTTTGTATAATAAACAGAAAAACCAAAATTTAAGAATGTTGTAAAACCGACAGTCATTTCAAACAAGTGATTCATCGGAAGAATTGACAATATTCTTACATCACCTTTTTTAGGAAATATTTGCCTGAATACAATTTTTAAATCATGTAATTGAGCCAGCATGTTTCCAAAAGTTGTTTCCACGCCTTTTGGAGCTCCTGTTGTCCCTGAAGTATAAATAATGAATACCGTTGATTTTCTTGAACGATGTCTCCATTTGCAAGTATAATTTGCTGGTATTGTATAAATACTTTTCAGACCGTCATTTACAGGTTGTTGATCCATAACTATTATATGCTTAAGAGACGGAATAACTTTTTGCAATTCCAGTGCTTTATCTATATAGTTCTGTGAAACTAGCATTACAGTAGGAGTACAGTCGCTTAGAATTGATTCTAATTCATATTTTGTTAATTTTATATCCAGAGGAACTGTTATCAAGCCTGCAATAACTGATGCAAATACGCAAGCTCCGTATTCGGGTTTTGATTCTGAAAGTATAGCAAGTCTTTCATTTCTTTTAAGTCCTAAATCATTTTTCAAATATGCAGCAAGTCTTCTGGTCATTAGAGCAAGACCGTCATAAGTAAGTTCTCTCCAACCAAATGTTGTTTTCATGCCCAATGCTATTTTTCTTGCGTAATCATTTGTTTTATCTTCCAAAAGCGATAATACATTGCTTTCTCTTTCTCTCATGCTTCCTCCTAATGGTAATTTTGTTATTTATATTATATCATAATAAAAAAAATTGATAATTTTATTTACAATACTAGCAAATTTTATTTTTACGAGTTTAAATATAAATATACAAGTTTTTTATTAAATGGAGTCGCTATGAATACAAAAATTTCTCAGAATAATTATGCACAAAATTTCACAGGTAAAGTTTATATAAAAGGTGATTGGCCTGTTAAAATGAAATATGCATTTTTAGCTTCACCGCAAGTAAAATCGTTGTCCGCAAATCACGATATATTTGCACATATTGATTCAACCTATGATTATGAAGCTTTTACAAAACAGGATTCTAAAGTTTACAAAATATTGGTAGGAGCTTATAAAGACAATTCTCACTTTAATTGGCTTCGAGATTTATTTGGTAAAAATTCCCGAAAAAGTTTAACCTATAATTATCATTCACAAAAAAGAACGATTTCGCGTTTTGATGCTCTTCATTTTGATTATTTGAAAAAACAATTAGGAATGAAATAAAAATTAAGCAAAAATAGCTTTATGAAAGTGCTTTTTGCCTTTCCTGATTTTTAATCCGTCTTGCAAATCTTCTTTGGTAAATACTTTATCAATAGCGGAGATTGTCTCATCATTTATGCTTATTCCGCCCTGTTGAATAAGACGTTTTGCTTCTCCTTTGCTTGATGCAAAATTACACTTTACAACAAGATTAACAATATTTATCGTATTTTCAAATAAATCATCTTGTGAAAACTCTGTAGTCGGCATATTATCTGAATCACCTGAACCACTAAACAGAGCATAAGCTGCAGCTTTAGCTTTTTGTGCTTCTTCTGTTCCATGAACAAGCTCTGTGAGTTCAAATGCTAAAATTTCTTTCTTTTCATTAATTCTGGAATCTTCCCAGTTTTCCATTTCTTTTATTTTATCCATAGGTAAGAAAGTTAACATTTTTATGCACTTCATAACATCTGCATCGTCAACATTTCTCCAGTATTGATAAAATTCGAAAGGAGAAGTTTTGTTTGGATCTAACCAAACAGCTCCCTTTGCGGTCTTACCCATTTTTTTACCTTCGGAATTCATTAACAAAGTAATTGTCATTGCATAAGCATCTTCACCGGTTTTTTTTCGGATTAATTCTGTTCCCGCAAGCATGTTACTCCACTGGTCATCGCCTCCAAACTGCATATTACAGCCATATTTTTGGTGT